>NZ_DEYR01000060.1:0-4621 GCF_002364635.1 Pseudomonas sp. UBA3153 | reverse complement strand
CAGGCCGCCGGCGCCCGGCTACTCAGGCGCTACGGCGCACGCCGCTCACGGCGCGGTTCGGGGCGAGGGCGATCAGCTGCGCCGGGGCGGCGGACTCGCGGCCGTTGGCGAGGAACACGGTGCAGATCACCCGCAGCAGCGACGCCAGGTTGTTCACCTCGCCGCGACGCAGGATGACTTCCTCGTAGACCTGGTTGATGAATTGCGGCACGCCGTAGCCTTCGCCGGCGGCGATTTCCTCGAGGATCGACCAGAACTCGTTTTCCAGACGAACGCTGGTGACCACGCCCTGGATGCGCACCGAGCGGGTCTGGCATTCGTAGAGGCTGGGATCGGTCGACACGTAGATGTTGCACATGGTGGCTGTACTCCGGTTTCACGACCTTTTCTTCGCCGGGCGCGCCGGCAAGGCCTGTTGTCCGTCGCGGTCAGGCGACCGCTCGCGTCTCGACCATAACCCCTCGGGTAAATATCCGCCAGTTTGCCCGACTGTAGTAATTCGCTATTACCAGCCGCCGTAACGAACTGCCCTAGGATGATCTCCACGGCAGGAAGGCGCCCTCGCGACCTTCCCCTGACAAAAACAAGAAGAAGGAGAATCCGATGAGCGATCTCGCACTGAGTCGCCGCCGCTTCCTACAGGGGAGTGGCGGTCTGTTGATGGGAACCCTGCTGTTCAGCTCCGGACCCATCGCCCTGCTCGCCCCCAGCCAGAGCTGGGCGCTGGAGCTGAGCACCCTCGACAGCGCCACCGGCCAGCGCCTGCTCGCCATGCTGCGGCGCATCTACCCCCACGACGACATGGAAGACGCGGTCTACGCGCTGACGGTGAAGGACATCGACAGCAAGGCCTCCGCCGATCCGGGCCTCGCCGAGCTGCTGAAGAAGGGCGTCGCCGACCTCGACACGCGCGCCGGCGGCGACTGGACGCGTCTCGACGAGGCACGCCAGGTGGCGATCCTCGAAGCCATCCAGGACCAGCCGTTCTTCACCCAGGTGCGCGCCATCGCGGTGAACTCCCTCTACAGCAACGAGCTGGCCTACCACCACTTCGGCTACGAGGGCGCCTCCTTCCCCAAGGGCGGCTACCTGCACCGGGGTTTCAACGACCTGTCCTGGCTGCCCAACCCGCCGGCCGACGCCAGCCCCGCTCCCTACGGTTGAGGAACCCGATATGACGACCTATCAGCATGACGACGATTCGGTGGTGGTGATCATCGGCTCCGGTGCCGGCGGCGGCACCCTGGCCAACGAACTTTGCCAGAAGGGCATTCCGGTGGTGCTGCTGGAAGCCGGCGCGCGGCAGAACCAGGGCACCTTCGTCAACGACGAATGGCCCTCGTTCAACCAGCTGGCCTGGAGCGATACCCGCACCACCTCCGGCAGCTGGCGCATCGCCAAGGACTTCCCCAACCTGCCAGCGTGGATCTGCAAGACCGTCGGCGGCACCACCACGCACTGGGCCGGGGCCAGCCTGCGCCTCCAGGAACACGAATTCCGTGCCCGCGAGACCTATGGCGAACTCAAGGACGCCCAGCTGCTCGACTGGCCGCTGACCCTCGCGGAACTCGAGCCCTACTACGCCCGCGCCGAGGACAAGATGGGCGTGACCCGCACCAACGATATCCCCGGCCTGCCCGGCAACAACAACTTCAAGGTGATGTACGCCGGCGCGCAGAAGCTCGGCTACCAGCACTGCTCCACCGGGCGCATGGCGATCAACAGCCAGCCGCGCGCCGGCCGCGCCTCCTGCCAGCAACTGGGCTTCTGCTTCCAGGGCTGCAAGATGGGTGCGAAATGGTCGACCCTGTACACCGAGATCCCCGCCGCCGAAGCCACCGGCAGGCTCGAACTGCGCGCCGAATCCCAGGTGATCCGCATCGAGCACGACGCCCGGGGCCGCGCCAGCGCGGTGGTCTACGCCGACGCCAAGGGCCAGTTGCAGCGGCAGAAGGCGCGCGTGGTGGCGGTGGCCGGCAATGCCATCGAGACGCCGCGCATCCTGCTCAACTCGGCCTCGGCGCTGTTCCCCCACGGCCTCGGCAACGGCGCCGGGATGGTCGGCAAGCACTACATGCGCCACACCACCGGCTCGGTGTTCGCCGAGTTCGACGAGGAGGTGCACTTCTACCGCGGCACCATCATGGCCGGCATCATCAGCGACGAGAACCGCCACGACACCTCGCGCGGCTTCGCCGGCGGCTACGAGATGGAAACCATCTCCCTCGGCCTGCCGTTCATGGCGGCGTTCTTCAACCCCGGCGCCTGGGGCCGCGACTTCACCGGCGTGATGGACCGCTACACGCACCTCGCCGGGATGTGGCTGGTGGGCGAGGACATGCCGCGCGAAAGCAACCGCATCACCCTCAACGACGGCGTCAAGGACGCCTTCGGCATGCCGGTGGCCAACGTCCACTACGACGACCACCCGAACGACCTGGCCATGCGCGAGCACGCGTTCAAACAGGGCGAGGCGCTGTACCAGGCGGTCGGCGCGAAGAAGGTCCACCGCGTGCCACCGTACCCGTCGACGCACAACCTCGGCACCTGCCGGATGAGCGCCAAGGCCGACGACGGCGTGGTCAACAAGCACGGCCAGAGCCACGAGGTGCCGAACCTGTTCATCTCCGACGGCAGCCAGTTCACCACCAGCGCGGCGGAGAACCCGACGCTGACCATCGTCAGCCTGGCGATCCGCCAGGCCGACTACATCGCCGAGTCGCTGAAGACCAATGCCGCCTGAACCGCCCCGCAGCGGCGCCCGCGCGCCGCTGCGGGACGCCTCTCACCGACCGGAGAACCGCCATGCTCTGCATCCAGGCCCTGCGCGCCTTCGCCGACAACTACATCTGGCTGCTCCAGGACGTTGCCCAGCGGCGTTGCGCGGTGGTCGATCCGGGTGACGCCGAGCCGGTGCAGGACTGGCTGCAACGCAATCCGGGCTGGCAGCTTGCCGACATCCTGGTCACCCATCATCACGACGACCACACCGGCGGCATCGCGGCGCTCAAGCGCAGCACCGGCTGCCGGATGATCGGCCCGGCCGGCGGGCGCATCCCCGCGCTCGACCTGACGCTGCACGACGGCGACCTCTGCGCGGCGCTCGGCCAGCGCATCGAGGTGATCGGCGTTCCCGGCCATACCCTCGACCACATCGCCTACTTCCTGCCGGGCACGGCAGGCGCGCGGCCCTGGCTGTTCAGCGGCGACACCCTGTTCGCCGGCGGCTGCGGACGGTTGCTCGAGGGCAGCGCGCAACAGATGCACGACTCGCTCACCCGTCTCGCCGCGCTGCCGGGCGAGACCGAGGTGTTCTGCGCCCACGAGTACACCCTGGCCAACCTGCGCTTCGCCTGCGCGGTGGAACCGGACAGCCGCGAACTGCGCCAGCGGCTGGAACAGACCGAGGCGATCCGCGCCCACGACGGCATCAGCCTGCCGTCCAACCTCGCCTGCGAACGCGCCACCAACCCGTTCCTGCGCACCGGCGAGGCCACGGTGCGCGAGGCCGCGGCACGTTTCAGCCGCTGCCAGCAGGCCGATCCGGTGGCGGTGTTCGCCGCCCTGCGGGAATGGAAGAACGGCTTTCCGGGTTGATCTCGCGAGGCGCGCACGCCACCCTGAACGCCCACGCACCACCGCCCGGTGATTCCGCTGACCGCTCCCGCCCTGCCCCCGAAACGCCGCTCGCGCCGACGCATCGCCGCCTGGTCCGCGTTGCTGGCGCTCCTGCTGCTGGCCCTGCTCAGCCTCGCCTGGGCGCGGTTGCTGCACGGCCAGGGCATCGAGCGCCTCGACCTGAACGGGCTGCGCATCAGCGCCGACGGCGTGCAGGCGCAGCGCCTGTCGCTACAGCGGCGCGGCGCTGACGGCGCGCGGCTGTACCTGGTCATCGACGACCTGCTGCTGGATTGGCGCGACGGCGGACGCCTGCGCATCGGCCAGTTGAACATCGACCTCGACACGCCCTCGCAGGCCGACGCCGGGGAGGCCGCGGCGTTCGACCTGGCGGCGCTGCCCGAGCTGCCGGCATGGCTGCCGCGGCGCTTCGACATCCAGCGCATCGACGCCAACCTGCCCTGCGCCGCCGGGCGTTGCGCCCTGCTGGGTTCGCTGAGCCTGCGCCACGCCGGCGCCGCGCTGTTCCCGGCCAGCCTCGAACTGAACCTCGACCGCGACGGCCGCCAGCTGCAGCTGCTCGGCCTGCTCGAAGGCGATCGCCAGGCGCCGCGCCTGTCGCTGGGCCTGGCGATCGACGAACAGCCGCGTGCCAGTCTGCTGGTCGCCCTCGCGGCGAACGCCGATGGCCAGTCGCTCAGTGGCCAGCTGTCGGTGCCCAACCTGCAGGAAGCGCCCTGGCTGGTGGAATGGCTCGGCGAATGGATGCTGCTCTCGGAACAGCGCGTGCCGCTAGCGCCCGAGGCGATGCAACTGGCGGTGGACTGGCGGCTGCAATTGCCCGCCGGCGCGCTACGGGCCAGCGACCTGGGCGTCGCCAGCGGCAGCACGCGGATCGACGCGCACCTGCCGCAGCCCTGGCCGCTGCCGGACGTCGGCCAGGTCCAGGGCGACCTGCAACTGAGCGCCAGCGCGGATCGCGGCCACTGGCTTCGGAAGAGCG
>NZ_DEYR01000059.1:5224-5726 GCF_002364635.1 Pseudomonas sp. UBA3153 | reverse complement strand
ATCTCGGCGGCGACGGACGCGCCGCAGCTGCGTCTGCAGCCGCTACCGCCGGGCCACGCCGAACTCGAACTGTGCTTTCCCGACCTCGGCGGGCCGTTGCGTTTCGAGCTGGAAGTCGATGTGACGGGCGCCGCCGGCACCACCCGCAGCCACCAGCGCGGCAAACTCCCCGCCGGCCAGGCCGGCTGCCCGCTGCGCAACCGCCTGAGCGCCGCCCCCGGCACGCGCATCGACGCCCTCCTGCGTTGGTGGGTAGGCGACGCCGCGCCGCAGGCGCTGAGCACTTCGCTCGATCTCTAGGCAAAGAAAAGCCCACCTGAAGGTGGGCTTTTCGTCAGCGGCCGAGGCCGGCATCACTCGTGGGAAACCCGTCGGAGGAAATCCTGCATCCGCTCGTTGCTCGGGTTGCTGAGAATTTCACGGGAGGTGCCTTGGGCGACGATCATGCCTTTCTCGAGGAACAGGGTGCGATCGGAGACGGCGCGGGCGAAGCCCATCTCGT
>NZ_DEYR01000059.1:0-5024 GCF_002364635.1 Pseudomonas sp. UBA3153 | reverse complement strand
GAAGCCCATCTCGTGGGTCACCACGATCATCGTCAGGCCTTCCTGCGCCAGCGACTTCATCACCCCGAGCACTTCGCCGACCAGCTCCGGATCGAGCGCCGAGGTCGGTTCGTCGAAGAGGATCGCCTTGGGCTCCATCGCCAGTGCGCGGGCGATGGCCACGCGCTGCTGCTGGCCGCCGGACAGCTCCGTGGGATACGCATCGTGCTTGGCCGCCAGGCCGACCCGGTCGAGCAGCTCGCGGCCGCGTCCGAGCGCGACGTCGCGCTTGACGTGGTTGACGTAGATCGGCCCTTCGATGACGTTCTCCAGCACCGTGCGGTGGGGGAACAGGTTGAAGCGCTGGAACACCATGCTGACGCTGCGGCGGATCTCGCGAATGCTCCTGGCGCTGCTGTCGACCTTCACGCCGTCGATGCTGATGGTGCCGCCGTCGTAGCTTTCCAGGCCGTTGATGCAGCGCAGCACGGTGGATTTGCCCGAGCCGGAGGGGCCGATCAGGCAGACCACTTCGCCACGCTCGATGGTGGCGCTGACGCCATGCAGCACCTTCTGGCTGCCGAAGGATTTGGTGATGCTGTCGATGACGATCATCGCGTACCCCGCTTGTACTTGCGTTCGAGCAGACTGGCCAGGCCCATCAACGGCAGGCTCAGGCAGAGATACATGAGGGCCACCAGGGTGAACACTGTGGCGCTCTGGAAGGAAGAAGCGGCGATCAGCTTGCCCTGCATGGACAGCTCCACCACGGTGATGATCGAGGTCTGCGAGGAATCCTTGAGCAGCAGGATCATGTTGTTGCTGTAGGGCGGCAGGGCAATCTTGAACGCCTGCGGCAGCACCACCCGGCGCATCATCAGCGTGCGCGACATGCCCAGCGAATTGGCCGCCTCGAGTTGCCCGGCGTCCACCGCCTCGATACCCGAGCGGAAGACTTCCGCCATGTAGGCCGAATAGGCCAGGCCGAGGCCGATGAAACCGGCCTGGAAGGCGCTCAATTGCACGCCCATTTCCGGCATCACGAAGTACAGGTAGAAAAGGATGACGATGATCGGGACGCCGCGGATCAGGTTGGTGATGGTCTTCGAGCCGCCCGCCAGGATCGGCACGCCGGAAACCCGCAGGAACGCCCAGACCAGCCCCAGCAGCGAGGCGAACGCCAGCGCGCACAGGGTAATGGCGATGGTCATCCACACGCCTTGCAGCAGAATCGGCAGGAAGCGCAGGGCATCGCTAAAAAAGCCATCGAACATGGCGTAACTCCTTTGCTGCGGCGCCCGTTGCGGGCGCCGGACTAGCGGATCACGGGGTGATTTCCCACTTCTTCAGGATGCCGTCGAGGGTGCCGTCGGCCTTGAGCTCGGCGATGCCCTTGTTCACCCGGGCGAGGAGGTCGGCGTTGCCCTTGCGCACGGCGATGCCGATGGCGATGCGGATCTGCTTCTGATAATCCTCGGCGACGTGCAGGTCCTTCGCGCCGGACTGCTTGACCGTGTAGCGCATGACCGGTCCGTCGCCGATGGCCGCGTCGAGGCGGCCGAGGGCCACTTCGCGGATCATGTCGGACATGCTTTCGTACATGCGCAGTTCCTTGAGGCCCTTGGCGGCCTGCATCGGCTCCACCATCACCGTGCCGGTCTGCACGCCGACCACTTTGCCCGCGAAGTCCGCCGCGCTCTTGTAGGTGCCGTCGCCGCGGTACACCACTTCCTCGCTGTAGGCGAAGAGTTCGTCGGAGAAGTCGACGACCTTGGCGCGCGCCGGGTTGATCGCGAAGGCGGAGCTGATCAGGTCGATCTTCTGCGTCTGCAGCGACGGCACCAGGCCAGCGAAGGGGATCGCCTGCAGCTCGGGAGTGAAACCGAGTTTCTGGCCAAGCGCCTGGGCGATGTCGATCATCACGCCCTGCAGGCTGTTGCTCTGCGTGTCGAGGTAGTTGAAGGGCACCGCGGTGGGTGTTGCGCCCACTTTGAGCGTGTCCGCCTGGACGGTACCGATCAGCGCGGGAACGGCGAGGGCGGCGCAGGCCGCATATTTCAGCAAGGCATTCATTCGGGCGTAGCTCCTGATTGAGAACGGCAGGATCGATAGGGTGGTCGTCCGCCTTGTGACCGGCGGATCATGGGTCACAAGGCGGCGGTGACGATGATCTCCACCAGCAGGTCGGGGCTCGCCAGGCGCGCCTCGCAGGTGGCACGGGCAGGTGCGGCGTCAGCTGCGACCCAGGCATCCCAGACTTCGTTCATCCCGGCGAAGTCCCTGTCGATGTCCTTCAGCCAGATCTGTGCGCTGAGCAGGCGGCTCTTGTCGGTCCCGGCGTCGGTCAGGAAACCGTCCAGGCGCGCTAGCACGTCGGCGGTCTGCGCGCGGATGTCGCCGCTACGGTCGGTGGCGATCACCCCGGCCAGGTAGACGGTGCCGTTGTGGACGACCGCGCGGCTCATGCGCGCGCCGCTATCGTGACGGGTAATGCTCATGTGTGTTCCTCATCGTGCGTGAGTGGAGGGTCTGGATGCCGCGCCGTGGAAGCGCGACAGCGAAAACGGCACCAGGCGTCGGGCCTGGGCAGGGTCGCCGATCGCCGCGGCGATCAACCGGCCGGTGGGGGCGGACCCGGTCAGGCCGAGGTGCCCGTGACCGAAGGCGCACCACAGGCCGTCGTGGCCGGGCACCGGGCCGATCACCGGCAGCGAGTCGGGCAGGCAGGGCCTGTGGCCCATCCAGGATTCCCGCTCGCGGGTGTCCAGGCCAGGCAGACCGGCTTCGGCATGCTCGGCCAGCAGCGCGGCGCGGCGCTCGCTGGGCAGTCGTTGCAGGCCGCCGAATTCCACCGTGCCGGCGACCCGCAGGCCGTCCTCCATCGGCGTGATGAACACCTTGCGGTCGGCGAGCACGACGATCCGGGAGAGCGAAACCCCCGGCCGGAGGAGCTTCAGGTGATAGCCGCGCTGCGATTCCAGCGGCACCTTCAGGTTCAGCGTGGCGAGCAGTTCGGCGGACCAGGCACCGGCGGCGAGTACCACCTGGCGCGCCGCGTAGGAGGCTCCATCGCCGTGGAGCCGCCAGCCAGCCTCCTGCGCCTGCAGGCGCCTGATCGAGGTGCGGACGAACTCCACGCCCCAGGCTTTCAGGTGGTCGGCGAGGGCTATGGCGTAGCGCTGCGGATTGGCGACCCAGGGCTGCTCGGGCAGGTAGTAGCCGACGCGGTATTCCGGGCCTACGGCGGGCTCCATCGCGTGGATACGCTCCGCATCGATGCGTTCGAGCCGCAGGCCGTGCTCGCGTTTGAGTGCCCAGCCGGCGGCGTCCTTGCCCATCGCCTCGGCGTTTGGATAAAGGTGGATCTGCCCGCTGTCGACGATCAGCTCGGGGTGGCCGATTTCCGCCGCCAGCGCGCGGTGGCAGGCCACCGCATCGCCGATCAACTGGTGCAGCGCCTCGGCGATGCGTGCCACCCGATCGGGCCGCGCGGCGAGCACGAAGCGCGTCATCCAGGGCGCGACCCGAAGCAGGTAGTCTGCCGGCACGTACAGCGGACCGCGGCGATCCATCAGCATGCCCGGCGCGCTGCGCAGGATGCCGGGCATCGCCAGCGGAGCCACCGCGCCGGAAGCCAGCGAGCCGGCATTGCCCGACGAGCAGCCGGCGCCGGCGTCCTGCGGATCGATCACCACCACGGCGTGGCCGGCCTTGCGCAGGTAATGCGCGGTGCACAGACCCACGATCCCGGCGCCGATCACGGCGATCCTGTTCAACCCATCTGCGTGCATTCGATACGTCCATCCGGCACTAAACCCATGACCGGAGTATCGGTGTGCGCCAGACAGACATTCAATAGTTTGGGATCGTTTAACAATCGATGAATATCGCATAGCGATATTATTGAGTATGCTCGTCACACGCCTCGACGCAGGCGTCGCCCTTTTTCTCATTCGCGGGAACGACATGAGCCGAGAGGATTCGTCGCTATTCGTGCAGTCGCTGGCCACCGGGCTGGCGGTTCTGGACGCGTTCGATGCCGAACATGCTTCGATGAACCTGCCGGAGATCGCGCAGACGGTGGGCATCTCGCGCAGTGCCGCGCAACGCTTCGCCTACACCCTCGAAGCCCTTGGGCTGCTGAAGAAGGACGCCCAGAGCAAGCGCTTCTCGCTGTCGCCCAAGGCGCTCAACGTCGGCTACCGCTACCTGCAGTCCAACCTGCTGCTGGAACGCGCCAATCCCTACCTGCTGGACCTCAACCGGGTCACCGGCGAAACCGTCAACCTGGCCGAGCCTGACGGCCTAAACATGGTCTACATCGGCCGCTTTCCCAGTCCGCAGCGCAGCATCGTGCACATGCCGGTGGGGCGCCAGCTGCCGATCTACTGCACCTCTGCCGGCCGCGCCTACCTGTCCGGGCTGGAGGACGAACGGGTGCTGGAGATTCTCGAGGCTTCCGAGCGGCCGCGGCTGACGCCCAACACCGTGACCGACATCGAAGCGCTGCTGGCGATGATCGCCGCGGCGCGCGAGAGCGGGTTTGCCTACAGCATCGAGGAGTTCTACCTCGGCGATCTGGCCCTGGCGGTGCCGCTGTTCGATGTGCGCGGCCGGCCGGTGGCGGCGCTCAACATCTCGGTATCCACCGCGTTCTGGAGCATGGAAAAGGCCCTGGCCGAGCTGGTGCCGCAACTGCTGCACACGGCAAACCTGATCTCCACCAAGCGGCCCAACCAGAAGCTGATGGAGCCTTTCCACATCGGCTACGGCATGGCTCGCTGAACGGCGCGGAAAACCCGAGAGCTTCGCCGCGCCAACGGCCATGTGGTCGCCTCGTGTGAACAGCGGGAGCGATCGAGCGGTCAGCTGTAGCGACTCCCCATAAGCGAGAACCCCATGAACCGACTCTTCGACAAGACCGCTGAACAGAACGTCCACGGCTGGGAACGCGGCGCCTCGCTGGCGGCCGGGCTGGTGTTGCTCGGCAAGGGCGCGCGGCGCGGTGGGCTGGGCGGCTTGCTGGCGATGGCGCTGGGCGGTGC
>NZ_DEYR01000056.1:27035-27959 GCF_002364635.1 Pseudomonas sp. UBA3153 | reverse complement strand
CGAGCAGCGGCAAGGCGCCGATGTGGTCGGCCAGGCCGGCGTCCGCCACCGGCAGCGCGCGCCAGGCGCCCTGCTGGCGCAGCGCCTCGAAGGTCCGCGGCGAGGCCGCCCAGTAGACGTCGACATCGCCCTGGCGCGGTTGCGACAGGTAGCCGATGGCATCGTGCGGCATGCGCCAGAGCAGGTTCAGCCGGTACTGCGGATAGGCACGCTCGAAGGCCTCCTCCATTCGCGCGAGCACGGTTTCCGAGTAACTGGTGAGCACGGTCAGCTCGCGGGGCGCGGCCAGCAGCGGGCGTACCGCGCAGAACAGGCCGAGCTGCGCCATGCCGCCGAGCAGGCGCCGGCGGCTGAGGGTTGGGTGAACGGACATGGCGATTTCCTCGATCAGAAGGTCAGGTTGCCTTGCACCAGGTAGGTACGGCCCGGTTCCGGGTAGCCCTCGGCGTATTCGTAGTCGCGGTCGAAGAGGTTCTGCACGCCAGCCTCCAGCAGCAGGCCGCCGTCGAAGCGGTAGCCGAGTTTGCTGTCGATCACCGCGAACCCGTGGGCGACCTGCAGGCCGTCGGTGGAGGTGTAGCGCCGCGAGGCCAGGTCGGCGCTCGTCTGCAGGCGCCAGCGGCCGATCTCCCGGCTGAGGCTGGCGAAAGCCTTGTGGCGCGGCGTATCGGTGAGCCGGACGCGGTCGTCGGAGCGGTTGGTGCGATCCAGGTAGAGGTAGTTGAAGGCCATGTCCCAGCCGAGGAAGGCGCCGTCCAGGGCCAGCTCCAGGCCGTTCACCCGCGCCTTGTCGACGTTCTGCATCTGCGAGCAGGGCGGGCTGGAGCAGGCGCCGGCATCGATGCGCACCGATTGCAGGAGATCGTTGATATCACTGCGGAACAGCGCAGCGTCGAGCTTCCAGGTTTCGCCCAGCGCGCGCTG
>NZ_DEYR01000056.1:0-26832 GCF_002364635.1 Pseudomonas sp. UBA3153 | reverse complement strand
GGTTTCGCCCAGCGCGCGCTGGTAGCCGAGCTCGAAGTGCGTGGCGTGCTCGGATTTGAGGTCCGGGTTGGGAATCGCCGTGCCCATGCGATAGGAGTAGCGGTCCTTGATGGTGGCGAAGCGGCTCTTGCGCGCCACGCTGGCACGCCATTGGGTGGCCTCGTCCTGCTGGAAGAACAGCCCGACCTGGCCGTTGTTGCTGTGGTTCTTGCCGCCCTCCTCGTCGACCAGCCCGGTGGTCTTGGCGTAGCTCTGCGCCTCGCGGCCGTCGCGCTGGTCGTGGGACACGCCGACCACCAGGGTCAGCCGCTCGCTCAGCGCGTGGCTGTCTTCCAGCGCCAGCGACTGGGTGCGGTCCTCGAAATGCTGCCAGGGCTCGCCGCCGTCGTGCTCACGGTGCACGTCCTGCTTGAAGTGGTAGGCCAGGCGCAGCAGGTTCTCGTCGCTCAGGCTCCATTCGTCCTCGACGCTGGCGCCGTTGCTGTAGTCGTCGTACCAGCTGCGGAACGACGAGGCCCGGGTCTGGCTGTCGTAGCGGGCGTTGTCGTAGGCGTAAAGGCTGTTCTCGTAGGTGTCGTGATAGGCGCGCACCTTCAGCCGGTGGGCGCCGAGGTCGGTGGAGCTGCTGGCGTAGACGCTGGTCTTGTCCCAGGTCGGCCATTGCCAGTAGCGCGTCGAACTGAGCGTATCGCCGGCATAGGGCGGATTGCCCTTCTCGCCTTCCTGGCGCTGGTAGCCGACCACGTATTCGTCGCTGTCGTTGGGCGTCAGCCCGACCTTGAAGTTGACCTTGCGGTCGGTGGCATAGCTGTTGTCGCGTCGGCCGCCGTCCTCGAAGGCGTTGGGCCGGTAGTCGTCGGAGAGACGGAAGTAGTCCTGATCCAGGTAGGACATCCCGGCCTGCATGTACCAGTTGCCCTGGTTGCTGCCGAGGTTGGCGTAGACGCGGTTGCCGTTGTTCTCGCCGTCGTCGGTAAGGCTCAGCCCGCCGCCGATCTCGCCCTCGAAGGCCTTCACCGGCTTGCGCGTGACCAGGTTGATCGCCCCGCCGAGGGTGTTCGGCCCGTAGGTCATCGAGCTGAAGCCCTTGGCCACCTCGATGCGCGACAGCTCGAAGGTGGTGAAGCGGCCGAGGTCGGCGTAGCCGTCATAGGGCACATAGACCGGAATGCCGTCGAGGAAGATCGGCACCTGGCGCAGGTCGAAGCCGCGCACGTAGACCATCTGCTCGTTACGCGCGCCGACCCGGCTCAGGTTGACGCCCGGCACCAGGTTCAGCGCCTTGCCCAGCGTCTCGCGGTCGTACTTGCGCATGGCCTCGCTGCCCAGCGTATCGCTGCCGCCCAGGCTGCTCTCGCCCTTGCTGTCGATGACACTGATCTGACCGAGCTCGAAGACGTTGCTCCCGGTTTCGGCGGCAACGGTGAACGCGCCGGGCGCAAGGCCCAGCGCAGCAGCGGCGAACAGCCCGCCGATGGAGGTATGGCGCATGGATGACTCCCCAGTGAATGGCAAACGGAAACGATTTTTCTATATATCTATAGTTATCGCAAAATCGTAAAGGCATATCCTGTGCCATTCCTTAGCGGGCGCCAGTCCGCCCGAAAAATCCACCTATATAGCTAATTTAAAACGGTTTTATTTTCTCCTGACAGCGTAGGAAGGCAACCGCGCGGAGCGCTCGTGTTTTCTATATAACAAGAAATACATAATGTAAGAGAGGCTACAGCGGCGCTTGCCGGCCGAACGGCGCCCACGACGAAGCGCGAGCAATCGCGTCGCCGGGATCGGTAAGGGGAATGGCGGAAAAGAACTCAGTTGACCAGGGCGACGGCCTTGATCTGCGCGTACACCTGGATGCCGCCGTGCAACTCCAGCTCGACCGCGGAACGCCGGGTGATGCGCGAGAGCAACACCGCGCCGCCGAGGTCGATGCGCACCAGGCTTTGCGCGCTGTCCGGCTCATGGAGCACGTCCAGCACCTGGCCTTGCAGCTGGTTGAGGATGCTGCTGCGCTGCGGCTTCTCCAGCGCCAGGCTGACGTCGCGCGCCTGGATGCCGACGCGCACCCTTCGCCCGGCCGGCAGCTCGGTCAGCGGCAACGCCAGGCGCCCGCCCGGCACCAGCACATAGCTGAGCAGGAAGGCCTCGTCATGCGCTTCGATTTGCCCTTCCAAGGCGGTTTCCGCCTCGTCCAGATGCGCCAGCGGCAGTTCGGCGCTGGTCAGCACCCGGTTCAGCGGGCCGACGGCGCGCACCTCGCCGCCCTCCAGATAGAGCATGTGATCGGCCAGACGGGTGACCTCGGCCAGCGAGTGGCTGACGTAGAGCATCGGGATGCCCAGCTCGGCGTGCAGGCGCGCCAGGTACGGCAGCACTTCCTGCTTGCGCCGCTGGTCCAGCGCCGCCAACGGCTCGTCGAGCAAGAGCAGGCGTGGGCTGGTGGCCAGCGCACGGGCGATGCCGACGCGCTGCCGCTCGCCACCCGACAGGCGCTGCGGCGAGCGCTCGAGCAGATGACCGATGCCGAGCAGCTCCACCGCCTGGTCCAGGGAAATCCGCCGCTCGCTCGCCGCGATGCGGCGCTGGCCGTACTCCAGGTTGCGCCGCACGCTGAGGTGCGGGAACAGGCTGGCCTCCTGGAACACGTAGCCAAGCGGACGCTTGTGCGGCGGCACGAACAGCCCGCGCGACTCGTTCTGCCAGCATTCCCCGGCGACCGTCACCCGCCCGCCGCGCGCCCGCTCCAGCCCGGCGATGCAGCGCAGCAAGGTGGTCTTGCCGGAGCCGGAATGGCCGAAGATCGCCGTGACCCCGGAGACCGGCAGGCGCGCCTCGACACGCAGGCCGAAGTCCGCCCAGCCGTGCTGCAGGTCCAGTTCGATGTAGGCGGAGTCGCTCATCTCAGACCATCCGCTGACGGGAGTTGAAGGTGTAGAGCGCCAGCAGCACGAGGAAGCTGAACACCAGCATGCCGCCGGCCAGCCAATGCGCCTCGGCGTATTCCAGCGCCTCGACGTGATCGTAGATCTGCACGGAAACCACCCGCGTGCGTTCCGGGATGTTGCCGCCGATCATCAGCACCACGCCGAACTCGCCGACGGTGTGGGCGAAGCCGAGGATCGCGGCGGTGATGAAGCCGGGACGCGCCAGCGGCAGCACCACGCTGAAGAAGGTGTCCAGCGGCGAGGCGCGCAGGGTCGCGGCGACTTCCAGCGGGCGCTTGCCGATGGCCTCGAACGCTTGCTGCAACGGCTGCACCACGAACGGCATCGAATAGAACACCGAACCGACCACCAGCCCGGCGAAGGTGAACGGCAGCAGGCCGAGGCCGAGCCATTGCGTCAGCGCTCCCAGCGGACCCCGCGGGCCAAGGCTGACGAGCAGGTAGAAACCGAGCACCGAGGGCGGCAGCACCAGCGGCAGCGCCACCAGCGCCCCGAACAAGCCGCGCAGCCGCGAACGCGTGGTCGCCAGCCACCAGGCGATGGGCGTGCCGACGACCATCAGGATCAACGTGGTCAGCCCGGCCAGCTCGATGGTCAGGCGGACGGCGGAGAGATCGACGGCTGAAGGCAAGCGGCGGACTCCTTGGCGCTACTCGGGGAAAAAGACATCCGGCGCAGACAGCGCTGCACCGGATCATGCTGCGGAGAAATCTACAGGGTGTAGCCGTAGGAGCGAATGATTGCCGCGGCCTTCTCGCCTTTCAGGTAATCGACCAGCGCCCTGGCGGCCGGGTTGTCCTTGCCCTTGGCGAGGATCTGCGCGTCCTGGCGGATCGGCGAATAGTACTCGGCGGGCACCTGCCAGGCCGAGCCGCTGACCAGCTTGCTATTTTCGGTGACCTGGGACAGCGCGACGAAGCCCAGCTCGGCGTTCTCGGTGGCGACGAACTGATAGGCCTGGGTGATGTTCTCGCCGGTGACGATGCGGCCCTCGACCTTCTGGGTCAGGCCCAGCTTGTCCAGGGTTTGCATGGCGGCGGCGCCATAGGGCGCGGCTTTCGGACTGGCGATCGACAGGTGCTTGAAGTCGCCCTTGGCCAGCACCTGGCCCTTGGCGTCGACGTAGCCGGGCTTGGCCGACCACAGCACCAGCTTGCCGATGGCGTAGGTGAAGCGGCTGCCCTCGACGGCGGCCTTCTCGCTTTCCAGCTTGGCCGGCGTGGCATCGTCGGCCGCGAGGAACACCTCGAACGGCGCGCCGTTGGTGATCTGCGCGTAAAACTTGCCGGTCGCGCCGAAGGTCAGCACGGCCTGGTTGCCGGTGTCCTTCTCGAACTGCTCGGCGATCTTCTTCATCGGCTCGGTGAAGTTGGCGGCAACCGCCACCTGCACCTGCTCGGCGTGGGCCAGGTTCGAGAACAGCGCCAGGGCAGCGGCGGCGAACAGGGTCTTACGGGCTTTCATGGTGACGCTCCTTGGGGTGGGATCAATCGTAAACGGCGAGGATGACGCTGGAGGCCTTGAACAGCGCGCACGCCTGCTGGCCGACGGCGAGACCGAGGGTTTCGCAGCTGCCGTGGGTGACCACCGAGGTGACGCTGCGCCCGGACGGCAGCAACAGGCTGACCTGGTCGTTCACCGAGCCGGCCTGGATCTCGACGATCTCGCCCCACAGCTGGTTGCGCGCGGTGAGCTGCAGTTCGCGGTCGGTGCTGAGCAGCACCGACGAGGACTTGATGAAGGCGAAGACCTCCTTGCCGATCGCCAGACCGAGGTTTTCCGCGCTGGACTTGGTGATCACCGCGATCAGCTCGCTTTGCGCATCCAGGCGCAGGCGCACTTCGTAATCGACGCCGCCGTCGCGCAGGCCGGTGATCGGCCCGGAGAACTGGTTGCGTGCGCTGGTCTTCATCGAGAGTCGATGCATGAGACTCTGGAACTCCTGAACATCGGCTGCTCCGACTTCCCCCAGGCGCGCGCTGAGCCGGTCGAGCACGAGCTGGTATTCGATTTCCAGCGCCCGGTACATGGCGACGATGCTGCGCCCATAGTCGGTGAGCTGGGTGCCACCGCCCTGGCGTCCGCCGGTGACACGCACCACCAACGGTTGCGGGGCCATGTTGTTCATCGCATCCACCGCATCCCACGCCGCCTTGTAGGACAGCGGCACGGCTTTCGCCGCCTGGCTGATGGAGCCGAGCTCGCCGATCTGCTCGAGCAGGCGGATGCGCGTGTCGGAAAGCGACGTGCCGACCGCGCTCTCCAGTGAAAGCCTGCCGATGAAACGCTGTGGGACGTTGGTCATGGAAAATCCTCTGTATAGGCTGGCATATAGCGAGAAGCGTGCCAGATCACCGCGCCGCTATGGTTGCCTCTATATCGAACTGTTTTCTAGAGTCGACACCGGCGAATCGGATTTTTGATCCGGGTTATTTATGTAGCAAACAATACAACGTCGCTAACGCGACAAGGGAGAGCAGCATGCAGATAAGTGCGCGCAATCGTCTGTCAGGGAATGTTCTGCAATGCCATACCGGCGCGGTCAACGCCGAGGTGGAGATCGATCTGGGCGACAACGACCGCCTGGTGGCCATCGTCACCATGGACAGCCTGCGCGAGATGCAGCTGGCCGCCGGCGTCGAGGTGGTCGCCCTGGTGAAGGCGCCCTGGGTGATGCTGATGACCGGCAGCGACGATTTCCAGTTGTCCGCCCGCAATCAACTGAGCGGCACCGTGGAGAACATCGAGACCGGCGCGGTGAACGCCGAAGTCACCCTGCGTCTGGCGGGCGGCGCGCAACTCACCGCCATCGTCACCCGCGAAGCCGTGGCCGAACTCGGCCTGGCGGCCGGCAAGCCCGCTACCGCGCTGATCAAGGCGTCGCACATCATCCTCGGTCGCAGGAAGTCATGATCGAACGGGGGCGCCCTGGCGCCCCCGGACCACAGCGGTCAGCCGGCGCTCTCAGGCTGGCGGAAGACGAACAGCAACCCCGCCACGATCAACCCCATCCCTGCCAGGCTCAGCGGCGCAAGGCGATTGCCGAACACCAGGTAGTCGAGCAACGCGGTCACCGCCGGCACCAGGTAGAACAGGCTGGTGACGTTGACCAGGTTGCCACGCGCGATCAGTCGGTACAGCAGCAGCGTGGCCAGCACCGAAATCAGCAACCCCATCCACAGCACCGACACCCAGAACTCGACGCCCGCCTCGATCTCGAACGGCTGGAACGGCACGAACGCCGCGCACAGCAACGTGCCCGCCAGGTACTGCAGCGGCAGGCTGCCGAGCGGGTTGTCGTGCATGCGCTTCTGCATGATCGAACCGCCGGTCATGCTCGCCAGCGCCAGCAGGCCGCACAGCGTGCCCGCCCATGAGAGGCCGGCCAGGCCGATGTTCTGGTAGACCACCAGCACCAGCCCGAGCAGACCGAGGCACAGGCCGAACAGCCGGCTCGGCGAGAGGCGCTTCTCCAGCAGCACCGCGGTGAGGATCGGCTGGACGCCGAGCAGCGTCGCCATCACGCCGGGCGTCACCTGCAGGTCCAGCGCCAGCAGGTAGAAGATCTGGTAGGCGCCGAGCAGCACCAGCCCGGTCGCTACCGCATACCCGCGCGCCGCCCTGGTGCTCGGCAGGCGCAACGGCAGAGCCCGGGCGAGGATCGTCAGCGCCAGCAAGGCGATGATGAAGCGCACCAAGAGGAAGGCGAACGGCGAGGCATGCGCCAGGCCCCATTTGGAAACGATGGCGCCGCTGCTCCAGAGCAGCACGAAGAGGCTCGTCGACGCGCACGCGACGAGGTTGTTGCGGGTGAAGAACTGCATGTTGCCACCTGTGAAATAGGCAAGGAGGACCACGCCGGCGGCGTGGCAGACCAGGGAACGGGAAGCCGGCGAACCGGCGCGGCTCAGGCCAGTGGTGGCGGCGGAGCCAGGCAGCCCGCGGGCGGGCTCACAGGTGGTGGGGCGAGTGGCGCGGCAACGGCGCGGGCACGCGGCGCTACGTTCAGGGCGAACGAAGAGGCGAAGGGGCGGGCCGTGCGCGGCGAAGCAGACATGATCGATCTCGAAGCGGGTCGGAAAGAGCCCCGACTATAACCACGAAGCGGCGGTGAACGAAAGGCCGGACCCGCGGGCGAGTCCGGCGCCGGTTTTACTGCTGCAGTTCCTGCTCGCTGAACAGGCCGTCGAACAGCATGCTCGACAGGTAGCGCTCGCCGGAGTCCGGCAGGATCACCACGATGGTCTTGCCCTGCATTTCCGGGTGCTCGGCCAGGCGCACCGCGGCAGCCATCGCCGCGCCGCAGGAAATCCCGCAGAGAATGCCCTCCTCGCGCATCAGGCGCAGGGCCATCGACTTGGCCTCCTCGTCGCCCACCTGCTCGACACGGTCGACGATGGACAGGTCGAGGTTCTTCGGCACGAAGCCGGCACCGATGCCCTGGATCTTGTGCGGCGCGGGCTTGATCTCCTCCCCGGCCAGCGCCTGGCTGATCACCGGCGAACCGATCGGCTCCACGGCGACGGAAAGGATTTTCTTGCCCTTGTTCAGCTTGATGAAGCGAGACACGCCGGTGATGGTGCCGCCGGTGCCGACGCCGGCCACCAGCACGTCGATGCTGCCGTCGGTGTCGTTCCAGATTTCCGGGCCGGTGGTCTTCTCGTGGATCGCCGGGTTGGCCGGGTTCTCGAACTGCTGCAGCAGCAGGTATTCGCCGGGGTTGGAGGCGGCGATCTCGCTTGCCTTGTCGATCGCGCCCTTCATGCCCTTGGCCGGCTCGGTGAGCACCAGCTCCGCGCCGAGCGCCTTGAGCACCTTGCGCCGCTCCAGGCTCATCGACGCCGGCATGGTCAGGATCAGCTTGTAGCCACGCGCCGCGGCGACGAACGCCAGCCCGATGCCGGTGTTGCCGGAGGTCGGCTCGACGATGGTCATGCCCGGCTTCAGGCGCCCGGATTCCTCGGCATCCCAGACCATGCTCGCGCCGATCCGGCACTTCACCGAATAGGCCGGGTTGCGGCCCTCGATCTTGGCCAGCAGGGTGACGCCTTTCGGCCCCAGGCGATTGATCATCACCAGCGGCGTATTGCCGATGGCCTGTGCGTTGTCAGCGTAGATGCGGCTCATGGAGGTCCCCGCGGCAAGTGGCTTGAGAAAGCGCATAAGCCTATGCCCCATGGGGTTTCTCGTCCAGCGAACTCCCCGGCGCCCAAGGCTGTCCATCGACCGACGCCACCCGCAAATGGAACCCTCATGAAACGTCGCTACAGCATGCCCCTGTGGATCGCGCTGGCCCTCGTCCTGTTGCTGCTGGTCGCTCACCTGGCCCTGCCCTACGTGGTGCGCGACTACCTGAACGGCAAGCTCGCCGACATGGGCGAATACCGCGGGCAGATCGCCGACGTCGACCTCGCCTGGTGGCGTGGCGCCTACCGCATCAACGGGCTGGTGATCGAGAAGGCCAGCGGCGACGTTCCGGTCCCGTTGCTGGAAGCGCCGCTGATCGACCTCTCGGTGAGCTGGCATTCGCTGTGGTACGACCACGCGGTGGTGGCCCAGGTCATCTTCCAGTCGCCCAAGCTCAACTTCGTCGACAGCGAAGATCCGAAGCAGGACCAGACCGGTGAGGGCGTCGACTGGCGCGACCAATTGGAGCAACTGCTGCCGATCACCCTCAACGAAGTCCGTGTGGTCGACGGGCGCCTGGCGTTCCGCAACTTCCAGTCGCAGCCGCCGGTGGACGTGTTCGCCAGCGAGGTCGACGCCAGCGTCTACAACCTCACCAACACCGCCAGCGCGGATGGCAAGCGCGTCGCCACCTTCAAGGGACACGCCGCGCTGTTCGGCCAGGCGCCGCTCGAGGCGAGCGCGAGCTTCGACCCTTTCACCAACTTCGAGGATTTCCAGCTGCGCCTGCGCATGACCGACCTGGAACTCAAGCGCCTCAACGACTTCTCCCGCGCCTATGGCAAGTTCGACTTCGCCGCCGGCACCGGCGACCTGGTGATCGAGGCCGAGGCGCAGAACGCCCAGCTCAGCGGCTACATCAAGCCGCTGCTGCGCGACGTCGACGTGTTCAACTGGAAGCAGGATGTCGAGAACCGCGAGAAAGGCTTCTTCCAGGGCCTCTGGGAAGCGGTGGTCGGCGGTGGCCAGACGGTGCTGAAGAACCAGAGCAAGGACCAGTTCGCCACCCGCATCGAACTCTCCGGCAGCATGAAGGGCGACAGCCACGTAAACCCGTTCCAAGCGTTCGTGGCGATCCTGCGCAACGCCTTCGTGCAGGCCTTCACGCCGCGCTTCGAGCGTGCGCTCAGCGAAGACCGCGAGTAAGGGCCGCTGACCAGGATGCGCGCACGCCGACCATTCAGTGACTGAATGGCCCGCCTGCGTTCACAGCCCGCTTGCCCGCGCGGTATAGTCGGGGCTTTCCAGACAGCATCGCCGGCCCTGCGTGCGCCCGCGTTTCGAGGATTTTCCGATGAAGTTCGAAGGCACTCCATCCTACGTCGCCACCGACGATCTCAAGCTCGCGGTCAACGCCGCCATCACCCTGCAGCGCCCGCTGCTGGTGAAGGGCGAGCCCGGCACCGGCAAAACCATGCTCGCCGAACAACTGGCCGAATCCTTCGGCGCCAAGCTCATCACCTGGCACATCAAGTCCACCACCAAGGCGCATCAGGGCCTCTACGAATACGATGCGGTGAGCCGCCTGCGCGACTCGCAGCTGGACCCGGACAAGGTCAACGACATCCGCAACTACATCAAGAAAGGCAAGCTGTGGGAGGCCTTCGAGTCCGAGCAGCGGGTGATCCTGCTGATCGACGAAATCGACAAGGCAGACATCGAGTTCCCCAACGACCTGTTGCAGGAACTCGACAAGATGGAGTTCTACGTTTACGAGACCAACGAGACGATCAAGGCGAAGCAGCGCCCGATCATCATCATCACCTCGAACAACGAGAAGGAACTGCCGGACGCCTTCCTGCGCCGCTGCTTCTTCCACTACATCGCCTTCCCGGACCGCAGCACGCTGCAGAAGATCGTCGACGTGCACTACCCGAACATCAAGAAGGACCTGGTGGCCGAAGCGCTCGACGTGTTCTTCGACGTGCGCAAGGTGCCGGGCCTGAAGAAGAAGCCCTCCACCTCCGAGCTGGTCGACTGGCTCAAGCTGCTGATGGCCGACGACATCGGCGAAGCCGTGCTGCGCGAACGCGATCCGACCAAGGCCATCCCGCCGCTGGCCGGCGCGCTGGTGAAGAACGAGCAGGACGTGCAACTGCTCGAACGCCTGGCCTTCATGAGCCGTCGCGCTTCGCGTTAAAAATCGGGCTGCTGCGCGTCGGCCAGTGCCTTTGTAGGGTGGGTTAGCGAAGCGTAACCCACCGACCAGCCGCCAGGCTGGCAAGCATGATGCCGGCGGCATCAACGGTGGGTTACGCCGCTGCGCGGCTAACCCACCCTACGGATTACCCCGAGGGCATAGACAATGCTGCTCAATCTTTTCAACGAAATGCGCGCGGCCAAGGTGCCGGTTTCGGTGCGCGAGCTGCTCGACCTGATCAACGCGCTGCAGCACAACGTCGTGTTCGCCGACATGGACGAGTTCTACTACCTGTCGCGGGCAATCCTAGTGAAGGACGAGCGCCATTTCGACAAGTTCGACCGTGCCTTCGGCGCCTACTTCAACGGCCTGCAGAACCTCGACCAGCACATCGAGGCGCTGATTCCCGAGGAATGGCTGCGCAAGGAATTCGAGCGACTGCTGACCGACGAGGAACGCGCCCAGATCCAGTCCCTCGGCGGGCTGGACAAGCTCATCGAGGAGTTCAAGAAACGCCTCGAGGAACAGAAGGAACGTCACGCCGGCGGCAACAAATGGATCGGCACCGGCGGCACCAGCCCGTTCGGCTCCGGCGGCTTCAACCCCGAAGGCATCCGCGTCGGCGACGCCGGCAAGCGCCAGGGCAAGGCGGCGAAGGTCTGGGACCAGCGCGAGTACAAGAACCTCGACGACAACGTCGAGCTGGGCACGCGCAACATCAAGGTCGCCCTGCGCCGGTTGCGCAAGTTCGCCCGCCAGGGCGCCGCCGAGGAGCTCGACATCGACGGCACCATCGACCACACGGCGAAGGATGCCGGCCTGCTGAACATCCAGATGCGCCCGGAACGCCGCAACACGGTGAAGCTGTTGCTGCTGTTCGACGTCGGCGGTTCGATGGATGCCCACGTGAAGGTCTGCGAGGAGCTGTTCTCGGCCTGCAAGACCGAGTTCAAGCACCTCGAGTACTTCTATTTCCACAACTTCATCTACGAATCGGTGTGGAAGAACAACTTCCGCCGCACCAGCGAGCGCACCTCGACCCTCGACCTGCTGCACAAGTACGGCGCCGACTACAAGGTGATCTTCATCGGCGACGCGGCCATGGCGCCCTACGAGATCACCCAGGCCGGTGGCAGCGTCGAGCACTGGAACGAGGAAGCCGGCTACGTGTGGATGCAGCGCTTCATGGAGAAATTCAAGAAGCTGGTATGGATCAACCCCTACCCCAAGGACACCTGGGGCTACACCGCCTCGACCAACATCGTCCGCGAGCTGGTGGAGGACCGGATGTTTCCGCTGACCCTGAGTGGCCTGGAAGAAGGGATGAAGTACCTGTCCAAGTGACGTCGAGACGAAGCCCGTTCTTTCGTTACCCGCGGATGGCTAGCGCCAGTGCCGCTGATGCGCCCGGCGCTGGCGGCCCACGCCGAACGCCGCGCCGACCAGCAGGAGCAGGCTTTCCACCACCCACGCCAGCAGCAGCGCACAGACGATGCCCCAGGCGATCGCCTCGGGCACCAGCGGCACCTGGTAGTCGTAGGCGGCGAGGGTTTCCGCGCGCAGCTCCGGATCGGCTTTCGCCACCACGTGCCAGGCGCGTGCATACCAGGGTCTGTGCATCGCCTGCGCTTCCTCTTCGAGCAGCGCCGAGCGATCCACCAGAGTCGCCACGCTCTGCGCATCGCTGCGCATCACCGGGTCCTGGCTTTCGCGGTAATGCGTCACCAGCGCCTGCAGGTCACCCTGGAAGAAGCGCCCCGCGGTGGCCCGGAAGCCTTCCAGCGCCTTGGCCGCCTCGATGCGATGCGCCTCGACCCGATTGGCATAGTCGGCAATGAAGCCGGGCACCTGAACGCCCACCAGCAGACCGACCGCGAACAGCATCAAGCGCAAGTAACTTCTCAACATCCAGCTCTCCTTGTGGGTGTGAAAACGGACTCAGTCCGACAGCGTGTCGCAACCCTCTGCAATGCACTCGCCCCCGCGCCACAGGGTCCACTGACCCGGCTGGTGGACGATCCAGTCTTCGTTATCGGTCAGCGCCTCGGTGGCCAGCACGGTAACCACGTCGTTGGGCGTGGTTTCCGCCTGGAAGTCCACCGTCAGGTCGGCGTCCTTCAGACGCGCCGGGCCGAACGGCGCGCGGCGGGTGATCTGCACCAGCTTCGTCGAACAGCAGCTGAACAACCAGTCGCCGTCGCTGAGCAGGCAATTGAACACCCCTTTGCGGCGGTACTCGCGACACGCCTCGATCAGCGTCGGCAACAGCGCCTCGATATCGGCGGGCTCGGGAAAGGCGGCGCGCAGGCGGTTGAGCAGGTCGCAGAAGGCCGCTTCGCTGTCGGTATCGCCCACCGGGCGGTAGAAGCCGGGCGCAGGCTGGAAATCCGCCAGCTGGCCGTTGTGCGCGAAGCACCAGTTGCGCCCCCACATCTCGCGGACGAAGGGATGGGTATTGGCCAGCGCGACCTTGCCGACGTTGGCCTGGCGAATGTGGCCGATGACTACCTCGCTCTTGATCGGGTACTGCTGCACCAGCCGAGCGACCTCGGATTCGGCGCTCGCCGAGGGGTCCTGGAACAGCCGCAGGCCGCGCCCCTCGTAGAAGCCGATGCCCCAGCCGTCACGGTGCGGGCCGGTGCGGCCGCCGCGCTGCATCAGCCCGGTGAAGCTGAAGACGATATCCGTCGGCACGTTGGCGCTCATGCCCAGCAGCTCACACATGGGCGGGCCTCGGCAGCGGCGGCGTGGCGACGAAGGGGGGGCGAATCGGATTCATGGGCGCTCCTGGTAAGCAGGAGGCCATGCTGAACGGCTCCGCGCGTGGGCGCAAGCCGCTGTATGGCAATCTATACGCGCGGTTCGACGCGGCTCTCGCGGCGCGGGCGCTCGACGTCCGGGTCCATCCGCTCGCGCAGGGTGCGCGGGTCTTCCACCGCTTCCTCGCGGGCCCGTTTGCGATTGCGCAGCCAACGCTCCACCGGCCAGCGCAGCAGCACGAACAGCAGGTAGACGACGAAGGCGATCAGGCCGTACATGCTGAGGTCGGCGACCGCCTTCCAGACGTTGTTGCCGACCTTGAAGGCCAGGTCCAGCGCGGTGATGGCGATGGCTGGGGCGAACAGCTCCTTGCTCGGGTCGACGATGGTCGGCGTCAGCAGCAGCACCGCGATCACCAGCCGCAGCGGCTCGCGCAGGTAGCGCCACATCCAGCCGGTGAGTTGGAACACCACCGCCAGGCAACCGAGTGCGGCGATGCCATAGACGGCCCAGGCGAGGAGGTAGTCGTGTTCGTTCATGTGGCGCTTCGGCATGGCCTGGCTGGCGAATGGGCGCCTATGATAGCGGCTTTTCGCCGCGCAGACCTCCCGCCGCGGCGCCGCAACTTCGAGGATGAGCATGTCCCACGCCCCCATCGCCCGCATCGACACGGATGCCCAGGACCCTTACCGCTGGCTGGAGAACCGCGACGCCCGGGAGGTGCTCGATTACCTGCACGCCGAGAACGACTGGACCGAGGCGCAGCTGGCCGACGGCGCCGAGTTGCGTGAGCGCCTGTTCGAGGAGATCAAGGCGCGCATCCGCGAGACCGACCTGTCGCTGCCCACGCCCTGGGGCGCGTACCTCTACTACAGCCGCACCCAGGCCGGCGACGAGTACCCGCGGCACTATCGCTGCGCACGGCCGGCCGGCGCTTCGCTGCAGGTCGACGACGACAGCGAGGAGCTGCTGCTCGACCCCAATGCGCTGGCCGAGGGCGGCTACCTGTCGCTGGGCGCCTTCAGCATCAGCCCGGACCAGACGCGCCTGGCCTACAGCCTGGATACCCAGGGCGACGAGATCTACCAGTTGTTCGTCAAGGAGCTGGCCAGCGGCGCCGTCGAGGTACTGCCCTTCGACGACTGCGACGGCAGCCTGACTTGGGCCAACGACAGCCGCACGCTGTTCTTCGGCGAGCTGGATGCCACCCATCGGCCGCACAAGCTCTACCGCTACACGCTGGGCGATGCCGAAGCGGCCCTGGTGTTCAACGAGCCGGACGGGCGCTTCTTCCTCAACTGCTATCGCTCGAGCTCCGAACGCCAGCTGATCCTGCTGGCCAACAGCAAGACCACCTGCGAAGCCTGGGTGCTGGATGCCGATCGGCCGCAGCAGGCGTTCATCTGCCTGGCGCCCCGCGAGGAAGGCCACGAGTACTACCCCGACCACGGGCGCATCGACGGCCAGTGGGCCTGGGTGGTGCGCAGCAATCAGGCGGGCATCAACTTCGCCCTGTACCGCGCCGATGACGCCACGCCGACCCGCGAACACTGGCAGGAACTGATCGGCCACGACCCGCAGCGGATGCTCGAGGAAGCCAGCCTCAACGCCGACGGTTTCGTCCTCAGCCTGCGCGAGGGCGGCCTGCCGATCATCCAGGTGCACCCGGCCGGGGCGCCGGATTATCGCGTCGAGCTGCCGGATGCCGCCTACAGCCTCTACGTGCAGGACTCGCTGGAATTCGACAGCCCGGTACTGCGGCTGCGCTACGAGGCGCTGAACCGTCCGGCGCAGGTTCGCCAGCTGGACATCGCCAGCGGCGCGCAGGCGGTGCTCAAGGAAACCCCGGTGGAAGGCCCGTTCGACGCCGACGCCTACGTCAACCAGCGGCTCTGGGCCAAGGCGCCGGACGGCACCGCGATCCCCATCAGCCTGGTCGCGCGGCGCGACGTGCTCGGCCGCCCTGCCCCGCTGTATCTCTACGGCTATGGCGCCTATGGCGAAAGCCTCGACCCCTGGTTCTCGCATGCCCGCCTGAGCCTGCTCGAACGCGGCTTCGTCTTCGCCATCGCCCATGTGCGCGGTGGCGGCGAGCTGGGCGAGGCCTGGTATCGCGGCGGCAAGCTGGAGCACAAGCAGAACACCTTCGATGACTTCATCGCCTGCGCCGAGCACCTGATCGCCGGGGGCTACACCCGCACCGACCGCCTCGCCATCAGCGGCGGCAGCGCCGGCGGGCTGCTGATCGGCGCAGTGCTCAACCAGCGTCCGGAGCTGTTCGCCGCGGCCATCGCCGAAGTGCCCTTCGTCGACGTGCTGAACAGCATGCAGAACCCCGACCTGCCGCTCACCGTGACCGAGTACGACGAATGGGGCGACCCGCGCGACGCGGCGGTGCACGCGCGCATCAAGGCCTACGCGCCCTACGAGAACGTGCGCGCCCAGGCCTATCCGGCGATCCTCGCCATCGCCGGGTACCACGACAGCCGGGTGCAGTACTGGGAAGCGGCGAAGTGGGTCGCCAAGCTGCGCGCCACGCGCAGCGACGACAACCTGCTGCTGCTCAAGACCGACTTCGGCGCCGGCCACGGCGGCATGAGCGGCCGCTACCAGGCGCTCAAGGATGTCGCGCTGGAATACGCCTTCCTGCTGAAGGTGCTGGGCCTGGTCTGAGTCTTACCCACCGGGCTGCGCGGGTTGCACCATTCCCACTCGCCCCACCTGTACGATCCCGGCTCATCCCCAGACCGTAGTGTGGGCTTTAGCCCACCGGCGCTCACCCTGCGTTGTCGCGTGGGCTGAAGCCCACCCTACGAGCGCCGCGCTCAACGCGAGCCCGAAAGTCCCCAATCGCCACCTGTAGCCCGTAGGGTGGGCTTTAGCCCACCGGCCCTCCCCCCCTGCGTTGTCGCGTGGACTGAAGCCCACCCTACGAGCGCCGCGCTCAACGCGAGCCCGAAAGTCCCCAATCGCCACCTGTAGGGTGAGCTTTAGCCCACCGGCCCTCACCCCTGCGTTGTCGCGTGGGCTGAAGCCCACCCTACGAGCGCCGCGCTTAACGCGAGCCCGAAAGTCCCCAATCGCCACCTGTAGCCCGTAGGGTGGGCTTTAGCCCACCGGCCCTCACCCCTGCGTTGTCGCGTGGGCTGAAGCCCACCCTACGAAATCGCGCTCAACGCAAGCCCGAAAGTCCCCAATCGCCACCTGTAGGGTGGGCTTTAGCCCACCGGCGCTCGCCCCTGTGCTGTCGCGTGGGCTGAAGCCCACCCTACGAGATCGCGCTCAGCGAATCAGGGATCGACCTTGGAGCCGGTGGCTACCTGCTCCGCCGGCGCGCCGTCGCCTTCGACCTTCTCGCCGGGATCCTTGCCTTCCGGATCGTGGTGCTCCAGCACGGCATTCAGCTCGGCGCCGAGCAGCAGCACCGCGGCGGAAATGTAGAAATACAGCAGCAGGATGATGATCGCGCCGATGGAGCCGTACAGCGCGTTGTAGTTGCCGAAGTTCTTCACGTAGAAGCCGAACCCCACCGAGGCCGCGATCCACACCACCACCGCGAGCAGCGAGCCGGGGGTGATGAAGCGGAATTTCTGTTTCACGTCCGGCGCGACGTAGTACACCACCGCCACCGCCACCACCATCAGCACGATCGCCACCGGCCAGCGCAGCAGGTTCCAGAGCATTACCATCACCTGCTCCAGGCCGAACCAGTGGGCGAGCCAGTTCATCACGCTGGGCCCGACCACCATCAGCCCGGCGGCGGTCAGCAGCAGCGCGGCCAGGCCGACGGTGTAGAGCACCGACAACGGGAAGCGCTTCCACGCCGGGCGGCCTTCCTTCACGTCATAGGCCTTGTTCATCGCATCCATCGTCGAGCGCACGGCCGACGAGGAGGTCCAGATCGCCACCACGATCCCCACCGAGAACAGCCCGGATTCCTGCTGCTGGAAGCGGTCGATCGCCGGATTCAGCTGGTCCATCGCCTCGGTCGGCAGGAAGTAGGCGGCCTGCTCGCGCAGCCAGTCGAAGAACGTCGGCAAATCGAGAAAGCTGATCAGCGCGATGAGGAACAGCAGGAACGGGAACAGCGAGAAGAACATCTGGTAGGCCAGCGCCGACGCATAGGTCGGCATTTCGTCGTCGGCGAATTCCTTGACCACGCGTTTGGCCAGCTGGAACAGACCGAGGCGATTCTTGATGGCGAACATGTAGGCCCTTCCTTGTCGCAAAACGGAGTTAAAACTGGGACGACCACAACGCCGCGGAAGTTCTGCAATGGCGCGCGCCGGCCATCCGGGCTGCGGAACAGCGCGGCGGCGCGGGAGTCATGTTCTAGGTAACCCTCCAAGGAGAACAACGATGCTGATTCCAACTCACAAAGATGAAACCGGCGCTACCTCCGCCTTCACTCCCGGCAGCGATGCCGAGAAAAACGTGCACGGCTGGGAGCGCGCGGCCTCCATCGCCGGCGGCTTCGTGCTGTTGAGCAAGGGCCTGCGCCGCGGCGGCATCGGCGGCCTGCTGGAAGTGGCGATGGGCGGCATGGGGCTGGTGCGCGGCTTCACCGGGCGTTGCGCGGCGAAGAAGGTGCTGCAGGCGGCGAAGGAAGACGTCCACGACTTCAAGGTCGCCAGTGGCGGCAAGCTGGACCGCCTGTTCGAGAACGCCGACGCCGCGACCCGCAGCGCCACCGTCACCGGCAACGAATCGCTGAGCAGCCCGAAAGCCGGCGTCTGATTCGCTAGTTGCCCGCCAGCAACGGCGTATCCAGCACCTTCGACGGCTCGCCGATCAGCGTTTCGGCGATCGCCCGCACGTCGTCGGTGCTGACCTTGTCCAGGCGCATCAGGCCCTGGACGAGGTCGTCCAGCGACTGCCGGCCCTTGCTGGCCACGCGGATTTCCTGGTTCAGGTCCTCCAGCAACAGCACCGCCCGCGCCGTCACCGCGCCGCTGGAATGCTCGCCGCGCAGGCTGCTCACGTCGCGGCTCCAACGCTGCAACTGCTCGCGCACCTTGTGATAACGGGCCTCGCCGAGTCCGCCCGAACGGCGCAGCAACTCGATTGAGTAGTACTCGGCGACGCCCTCGCTGATCCAGTCGCTGTCGTCCGTGTCGGTGATCCGGGTGAACACGTGCACCAGTTCGTGCAGCAGCGGGCTGGTGCCGTTTTCGCTGATCAGCGGCCGCTCGGCCTGCATGAAGAACGAGTTCGGCGCGGACAGCCCGCCCCGCCACATCGGCTCGCCGGCGCCAACGATCAGCAGCTTCTCCGGGGCGCGCGGGAACGCCGCCTGCGCATGCGGCCAGACGTAGGTGAGCAAGGTGATGATGTCCATCCGCCGCAGCCCCTCGCCGGTGGGCGCCGCCACGGTGACGTCGGTCTCGCCCAGGCGCAGGCGCCGCGCACCGATCTTGCCGGCGAGAATCCAGCCGGTCGGCCGGTCGAAGCGGCGCCCCGGATTATCGATGCGGAAACGGTTCTTGCCGATCCGCGGCCAGCCGGTTTCCACGCTGTTCCAGCCCTCCGGCAACTCGAACTGCAGGCGCGACACCAGCTCGACGCCATCGGCCTGCGACAGTCGCGCCGCCGGCACCAGATCGTCGCCGCGCAGCAGCGCCCAGTCGACGGTCATCCGCGCGTCGTAGGCGCCCGATTCGCGACGATGGCTGACGCGCACCCGGTAGCTCAGCGTCGCCGCGCCGCGCGAGGGTTTCCACAGCCCGTGGTCGCCGCTCAGGCGCCAGTCTCCGTCGGCCTTGAAGTCGCTGTACGCCCCGGTGGCGCCAAGGTCGAGTTCCAGCTCGCGAACCACTTCGCCCTTCGCCAGCCGCAGGCTGACCTCGGCCTGATCGGCCTGCGGCAGGAAGCGCACGGAGTAGTCCAGGTCGACCTTCTTCGCCGCCAGGGCGCAGGAGGTGAAGACGAACAGCAGGCAACAGGGCAACCAGCGGAGTGAGGGCATCGCAGTGAAATCCCATGGGGTCTGTCGGTGTCGGTCAGCGCCGTGCGGGCGGCGGCCGGGTATCAGCCGGCGCGGAAGATCAGGTGGTCTTCCCAGTCATCCTCGGCGACGCTGTCTTCGCTGAGCATCTTTCCCGATTGCGAGATGCCGGCGCGGTGCACCGCATCCGGATCGCCGCAGACCAGGTGATGCCAGGCCAGCAGGTCCTTGCCCTCGGCCACGCGCCGGTAGGCGCAGGTCGGCGGCAGCCAGCGGAACTGGTCGGCCTGCGCCGGGGTGAGCTGGATGCAGTCGGCCACGTACTGGCGGCGATTCGGGTAGTCGCTGCAGCGGCAGCTGGTCAGGTCGAGCAGTTTGCAGGCCACTCGGGTGTAGTAGACGCTGCCGTCGTCCTCATCTTCCAGCTTCTGCAGGCAGCACAGGCCGCAGCCGTCGCAGAGCGATTCCCACTCGGTGCGATCGAGCTCGGCAAGGGTCTTGCGCTTCCAGAAGGGTTCGACGATGGCGGCCATGGGCGTACTGCGGCGAGGGTGCGAAAAGGCCGGCAGTCTAGCCCGCCGCGCAGACAGGGCCAAGGCTGCGTCGTCGGATGCCTGGGCGGCGAGGTTTCGTCGCGGGGAACGCCAACGGCCCTAGTAGCCGCGGGCGAAATCCACCTGGCCGAGCAGCGGCTCCGCCGCGCGGTGACGCGCCAGGTTGTCGAGGAACAGCCGGGCCATCGCCCTGGGCGGCGTCGGCGCCGCGGTGTGCCCGGTGAGCAGCAGGTTCGGTGCGCGCCAGAACGGATGGTCGGGCGCTGGCGGTTCCTCGCGACAGACGTCGATCACCGCGGCCGCCAGCTGCCCGCCTTGCAGCGCGGCGACCAGGTCGGCATCGACCACCGCCGTGCCACGCCCGGCGTTGATGAACAGCGCGCCGCGCGGCAGGCGCGCGAACAGGCCGGCGTCGTAGATATCGCCGGTGTCGGGCGTGTTCGGCAGCAGGTTGATCAGGTAGTCGGCCTGCGCGGCGAGACGCTCCAGCTGGTCGATCCCGGCGACTTCCAGGAACGGCTCCAGGGCGCGCGGCTGGCGGGCGATGCCGCGCAGCTCGATGCCGAACGGCGCCAGCAGGCGCGCCACCGCCTGGCCGATGTCGCCGGCACCGACGATCAGCGCCCGGCGTCCGCCGAGGCCGTGCGGCGTGCGCGTGTCCCAGCGGCCCTCCCCTTGCAGCGCCGCGCGCGACAGAACCTGGCGCTCGTGGGCCAACAGGTAGGTCAGCACGTATTCGGCCATCGCCTGGCCGAATACGCCGACTGCCCGGCTGAGGCGGTAATCGCGCGGCAGGTCGGCGGCCAGCAGCGGCGTGATGCCGGCCCAGGTCGACTGCACCCACTGCGGGCGGGCGCCGCCGCGCAACAGCGGCGCCAGCAGATCGGGCGCCCCGAGCCACACCGGGCAGTGGGCCGCCAACCTGGCCAGCTCCGCCGGATCGTCACTGCCGTGCAGTTGCAGCGACGGCTCGGCGTCACCCAGCAGGTCGGCGTAGCGGGCGTGTTCAGGATCGGCGATCAGCAGGCGCATGGGTCAGACCGGGTCGTTGCGGCGCAGCAGTTCATCCGGCAGGTGGGCGATGTAGTCGTCCTCGGGCGGCGGCATCTGCAGGTGATAGCCCTGGGTTTCCAGGTTCTCCAGCACCTTGGCGATGTCTTCGCGCGCGAGCTGGCGCTCCGGGGTCAGCACCAGGTCGAAGGCGTGCTGCGGCGGCCCGAAGGCGACCAGCAGGCTTTCCGGCACGCGCTTGAGCGCGTCGGCGCGGTTCACGTAGAGGTACATCTCGCGCTTGCGCGGGCTGCGGTAGATGGAGCAGAGGCGTTTCACGGGGTAGGTTCTCCAGCGCCCGGAGCGAGGGCGTCGAGCAGCGCCTGGCCCATGCGCTCGCGGCGCCAGCCACGCAGGGATTCAGGCAGGGTGTAGGGGCCGTCGGGATAGCCGCTCTTGAGCAGCGCCTCGAGGGACTTCTTGCGCAGCATCAGCTCGGGGACGATCTGCAGCTTCTCGGCTTCGGCCTGGCCAACCGCGCGCAGGCGCTTGAGCAGCACCGTGGCATCCACCGGCAGCGGCTCGGGCAGCGCCTCCGGCCAGGCTTCCCTGGGCAGCGCGGCGGCGTCCTTGATCAACTGGATCAGCGTCTCGCCGTCCTGGCGCACGGTGCGCGGGTGCATGTCCTCGATCTTCGCCAGGGCCACCAGGTTGTCCGGCTGGAAGCGCGCCAGCGGCCACAGGCAATGCTCGCGGACGATGCGATTGCGCGGCTGGTCGCGGCGACGGGCCTCGGCCTCGCGCCAGACGTACAGCTCGCGGAGCACCGCCAGCTGGGCGCGCGACAGCTTCCAGCCGAGCTTGGCGTCGCGGTACAACTCGCGCGGGTCGACCTCCCGGCGCAGGTTGGCGACCAGTTCGGCACCGTCCTCCAGCAGCCAGGCGCGCTTCTCGTCGGACAGGCGCTGATCCAGCACTTCGTAGATTTCCGCCAGGTGCTTGGCGTCATCGGCGGCGTAACGCACCTGAATGTCGCTGAGCGGGCGCGCCAGCCAGTCCGAGCGCGTGGCGTCCTTCGGCAGGTCGAGGCCGAGCACGGCATTGGCCAGGCGCGAATAGCCCATGGAGAAACCGATGCCCAGGTAACCCGCGGCCAGCTGCGTGTCGAACAGCGGCGCTGGCAGGCTGCCGGTCAGGCGCAGCAGCACTTCGAGGTCTTCGCTGCAGGCATGCAGCACCTTGACCACCTGCGGGCTTTCCAGCAGCGCGGCGAAGGGTTTCCAGTCGCCGATCAGCAGCGGGTCGATGAGAAAGGCGCGCTCGCCGTCGCCGATCTGCACCAGGCCGGCAAGTGGATAGAAGGTGTCGACTCGGATGAATTCGGTGTCCAGCGCCACGTAGGGCAAGTCACGCCAGATGCTGCAGTGGTGCGCCAGGGCGGCGTCGTCACGGATCCAGTGAATATCGTTGGGCACACGGCTCTCCTTGGTAATCACGCCAGTATAACTGCGCTGCGCCAACGGGACGGAGATTCACGGCTTGTCGGCCGGCTGCGCCGCCTCCTATGCTCCGAGGCTGCGCCCAGAACAATCAGAAAAGGACCGCCATGACCAAGTTGATCGGCTTCATCGCGCTGCTGCTCGCCGCCGCTGCGCTCTACCTCAGCGTCACCCCGAGCGTGATCGACCCGCTCGCCTGGGACGCGCCCGCCGCGCCGCCGCTGACCGGCGTGCTGGAGCCCAACGACACGCTGATGAAGGCCGAACTGATCGCCCAGGGCCAGCTGCACGGGCCGGAAGACACCGCCGTGGATGCTAGTGGGCGGCTCTACGCCAGCCTCGCCGACGGCCGCATCGTGCGCCTGGGTGCGGACGGCATTCCGCAGACCTTCGTCAACACCGGCGGGCGCCCACTGGGCATGGACTTCGCGGCGGACGGCCAATTGATTGTCGCCGACGCCTACAAGGGCCTGCTCAGTGTCGATGCCCACGGCAAGATCAGCGTGCTCGCCACCGAGGCGGACGGCGTTCCCTTCCGCTTCACCGACGACCTCGACATCGCCCGCGACGGGCGCATCTATTTCAGCGACGCCTCCGACACCTTCACCCAGCCGGACTACCTGCTCGACCTGCTCGAGGCGCGCCCGCACGGCCGCCTGCTGCGCTACGACCCGGCTACAGGCAAGACCGAGGTGCTGCTCAAGGACCTGTATTTCGCCAACGGCGTGGCGCTCTCGCAGCACGAGGATTTCGTGCTGGTCAACGAAACCTACCGCTATCGCATCACCCGCTACTGGCTCACGGGGGACAAGGCCGGCAGCCATGAGGTGTTCATCGACAACCTGCCCGGACTGCCGGACAACCTCCAGGGCGACCGCGCCGGCACCTTCTGGGTCGCCCTGCCTACGCCGCGCAAGGCCGACGCCGACTTCCTCCATCGCCACCCGTGGCTCAAGGCGCAGATCGCCAAGCTGCCGCGCGCGCTCTGGCCAAAACCCACGCCCTACGGCCTGGTGACCGCCCTCGACGAAAACGGCAACATCGTGCAGAGCCTGCATGACACCAGCGGCGCGCACCTGCGCATGGTCACCTCGGTGAAACCGCAGGGCGATTTCCTCTACTTCGGCAGCCTGGACAATGACCGGATAGGCCGCCTGAGGATTCGCTGAGCACGCCGCCCCCATCGGACGCACCGGACTCCCGTCAGACGTAGGGTGGATGACGCTCTTTTCATCCACCGTTACATCGCCTGGTGGATCGATAGAGCGCGATCCACCCTACGGCTGGGCGTCACTCAGTAACGCCGCCCCCATCGGATGCACCGGACTCCCTTCAGGCGTAGGGTGGATGACGCTCTTTTCATCCACCGTTATACCGCCCGATGGATCGACGGAGCACGATCCACCCTACGTCTGGGCGTCACTCGGTACACGCGCCCATCGGATGCACCGGACTCCCTTCAGGCGTAGGGTGGATGACGCTCTTTTCATCCACCGTTACACCGCCCGGTGGATCGATAGAGCGCGATCCACCCTACGGCTGAACCCGTTTTGGGCGGCGGCCCCGCCCACATGCCGGTGGCGTTTATCATGCGCCATCGATTCCTTCGCAGCAGGAGCACCGGATGACCATCGCCCACCTGATCGACCCGCAAACCCTCGCCCAGCGCCTCGGCCAGCCCGGCCTGGTCATCCTCGATTGCCGCTTCGCTCTGGAAGACCCCGCCTACGGCCAGCGCAGCTACGCCGAAGGCCACCTTCCCGGCGCCCATTTCGCCGACCTGGAACGCGATCTCTCCGCACCTGTGCAGCCCGGCGTTACCGGCCGGCATCCGCTGCCCTCGCCGGCGGCGCTGCTGCAGCGCCTGCGCGAGTGGGGCATCGACGACGACAGCCAGATCGTCATGTACGACGATGGCCCCGGCGCGTTCGCTGCGCGGGCCTGGTGGTTGCTGGCCTGGCTGGGCAAGCGCGACGGTCTGTATCTGCTCGATGGCGGGCTGAAAGCCTGGAAGGAAGCCGGTCTGGCGTTGACCCGCGACGTGCCGCCGGCGGGCAACGGCGGTTTCGACGGCGTAGCGGACGACAGCCTGGTGATCGACGCTGACCGCCTGCAGCAGCGTCTGCAGCAACCCGACATGACCTTGCTGGACGCCCGCGGCCTGCCGCGTTTTCGCGGCGAGGTGGAGCCGATCGACCCGGTGGCCGGGCATATCCCCGGCGCGCGCTGTGCGGCCTTCACCGACAACCTCGGCGCCGACGGACGCTTCCTCCCGGCCGAACAGCTGCGCCAACGTTTCGCTGCCCTGCTGGAGACGCGCTCGCCCGATCAGCTGGTCGCCTACTGCGGCTCCGGCGTCACCGCCTGCCACAACCTGTTCGCGCTGAACCTCGCCGGATACCCGCTGGCGCCGCTGTACGCGGGCTCCTGGAGCGAGTGGATCACGAAAGTTGACCGACCGGTCGAAATCGGCGATTGAGAGTCAGTTTAAAAGCGCTCTAGTCCGGTATTTACAGCTCAAACATCCGTTTCATAGGCTGGGCCTCCGAGCCCTTGCCGGGATTGTCGCGGAACAGGCATTATCGCGCCGCTTGCGAGCCACGACTCGCTTGGAACTTCGACGATGCCGACACAGTCAGCTCGTTTAGTTCCACATCGCCCCAATAACAGGAGTCCTGAACCCGTGATAACAAAAACACTGAAAAGCGCCCTCGCCATTGCCATCGCAGCGGCTTCCACCCAGGTAATCGCTTCCGGCTTCGCCCTCAACGAACAGAGCGTCAGCGGCATGGGCACCAACTACGCAGGTCGCTCCTCATCCGCCGAGGACTCCACCACCGTCTTCGGTAACCCCGCCGGCATGGCGCGCCTGAAGCGCCAGGAAGTCAGCCTGGGTGCCGCGGCGATCATCGCCAAGACCGATATCAACGATGCTTCCGGCTCCGCGGTCCTGGGCGGCGCAATCACTCAGCCGGTGGCCGGCAGCAACGACGGCGACATGGTGCCGTTCACCGCGGTGCCGTTCGGTTATTACGTCAACCCGCTGAGCGACAAGTGGGCCGTGGGCTTCGGCGTCTACGCCCCATTCGGCCTGATCACCGACTATGAAGGCAGCTTCCAGGGCCGTTTCTTCGGCGACTACAGCGAAGTTAAAGTGGTCACCGCGCAGCCCACCGTCAGCTACCGCTTCAATGATCAGCTGTCGGTCGGTGTAGGCCTGACCATCAACCGTATCTCCGGCCAGCTGGAAAGCGCCGTTCCGGCCCTGGCGACCGCCGAAAGCCGCGTGAAGATCAAGGGTGACGACACCGCGCTGGGTTACAACGTCGGCGTGCTCTACGAATTCACCCCGCAGACCCGCGCCGGCCTGACCTACCACTCGATGGTCGACTACAAGCTCGAGGGCGATACCCGCATCTCCGGTTCCGACCTCGCCCTGGGCGGCATCGGCGCCTACGGCAAGTACGATGCCTCTCTGAAGCTGAAAACCCCGGAATCCGCCGACTTCTCGATCACCCACGAGCTGGACGATCAGTGGACCCTCTACGGCGGCGCCACCTTCACCCGCTGGAGCCGCCTGGAGTCCATCGTGGTGCAGAACGAAGGTCTGAACCCGACCGCTGGCGCTCAGTTCGGCACCATCGCCGAGGAGCAGGAATGGCATGACACCTGGGCCTACGCCATCGGCGCCTCCTACCAGTTGAACAAGCAGGTGGTGCTGCGTGCGGGCCTGGGCATGGATCAGAGCCCGACCAACAACGAGCACCGCTCGCCGCGCATCCCGACCGGCGACCGCAAGACCCTGTCCCTCGGCCTGGGCTGGAGCCCGACCGACGACCTGACCATCGATGTCGCCTACTCCTATCTGAAAGAGGAAGACGTCGACATCGACCAGTCCCGTGCCTACGCCGGCGGCGCCCTGGTGGAAAACTACAGCTCCACCTACAAGAACAGCGCCCACGGTATCGGCACCCAGGTCTCGTACCGCTTCTAAGCGTCACCCGCAAAAACGAAAACGCGCGGCCCAGGCCGCGCGTTTTTTTTTGCTCGCCGTAGGGTGCGCCGCGCGCACCGCCGGCAACGCCTGCCTTCAGTCCGCCTTGCTTGCCAGCGCCTTCTGCACCGCCTCGACCAGCGCCGGGTCGTCCGGCTTGGTCTTGCTGTTGAACACGCCGACCACCTTGCCCTGGCGATCCACCACGTACTTGTAGAAGTTCCAGCGCGGCGCCTGGCCGTCGGCCTGCGCGGCCAGCTCGCGGAAAAGCGGCGTCGCATCGCTGCCGCGCACCGGCTGGGTCTGGGTCATGGCGAAGGTCACGCCGTAGTTCTGGTAGCAGACCTTGGCCGTTTCCGCCGCGTCGTCGTCTTCCTGGAAGAAGTCGTCGGACGGCACGCCGAGCATTTCCAGGCCGTCACCCTTGTAGCGCTGGTAGAGCGCTTCGAGCCCCTTGAACTGCGGGGTGAAACCACAGTGGCTGGCGGTGTTCACCACCACCAGCGCCTTGCCGGAAAACTGGCAGAGATCGAGGGTGTCCTTGGAGCGCAGCTTGGGCAATTCATGCTGCAACAGCGGCGGGCAGTCGGCGGCGAGCAGCATCGGCGAAGCCAGCGAGGTGAGCAGCGCCAACGGCAGAAAGCGGGATAGGGTCATGGCGATATCCTGATGAGGTCGGTTCAGGCTAGCTGCCGGAGCGGGCAGCGGCAATCGCCGTTCAACAGACGCCGACGCCCAACTGCAACAGGGCGATGCCGCCCGCGCGCCAGCCGTACCAGGCCAGCGCCAGCAACGCCGCCACGCCAAGCGCAGCGC
>NZ_DEYR01000057.1:1211-9943 GCF_002364635.1 Pseudomonas sp. UBA3153 | reverse complement strand
GGTCGGCCTGCCGCTGCTCGGCCTGGACGCCCCGGCGGTGGTCCGCGCGGCGCTGGCCGAAGGCCTGCTGATCAGCGCGCCGCATGCGCACTGCCTGCGCTTCTCGCCGGCGCTGACGGTCAGCGCGGCCAACGTCGAAGAAATGCTCAAACGACTCGCCGCCGCCCTGGCGCGAGCGAAGACCGCCACGGCGGAGGTGGCCTGATGCGCGTCTCGATCCTGCAACATGCGTCCTTCGAAGGCCTCGGCCGCATCGGCCCATGGCTGGAATCGCGCGCCCTCTGGGCACGCGTGCATGCGCTGTACGAAAACGCGGCACTGCCCGAGATCGACGATTTCGACCTGCTGATCGTTCTCGGCGGCCCGATGGATGTCGACGATGAAGCCGACTACCCCTGGCTGAGCGCCGAGAAACGGCTGATCCGCGAAACGCTGAAGACGCAGAAGCGCCTGCTGGGCATCGGCTTCGGCGGTCAGCTGATCGCCGACGCGCTCGGCGCGCGGGTACGCGACGTCGGCCAGGCCGAAGTCGGCTGGTGGCCGGTGGAGAAATACGCCCAGGCCCAGAGTTCGCCGCTCGGCCGGATGCTGCCGCAGCGGTTGATGGCGCTGCACTGGCACGAGCGCAATTTCGAGCTGCCTTCAGGGGCGATTCCCCTGTACGGCTCGGCGGCGTGCGAATGCCAGGGGTTCATCTGGAAGGAGCGCGTGATCGCCCTGCAATACCACCTGGAGAGCACGCCGGACAGCATCGAGGCGCTGCTCGGCGCCTGCGCCGAAGACCTTCAGGGCCGCGGCGCCGTGCAGGATGCCGCGGCCATCCGCCAGGGCCTGAGCCTGTGCAGCACGTTGAAGATCAGCCTGTTCCGCCTGCTCGACTACCTTTCCGGGCCGCACGCCGCGATGCGCTAGCGCCCAAACGAACCTCGTTCCGCGGATTTCGCGTCACCCCGCACCGGCCAGCCTGGGTGCGGGGTTTTCTTTTTCAGGGGTCCGGCTGCCGTAGGGCGCGCCGCGCCCACCAGTGGGAGCACGCGGTGCGGTTGGTGCGCATGGCGCACCCTACGGGCAAGGGGCGGGTCCATTCCGGGGTTCCGCCGTAGAGCGCGCCTCGAGCTGGCGGATCAGCCGCGCCGGGTTGCCGCCGACCAGCGTGAACGTCGGCACATCGCGGGTCACCACCGCGCCCGAGGCGATGATGGCGCCGTCGCCGATGCTGACGCCCGGATTGATCACCGCGCGCCCGCCGATCCAGACGCCGTTGCCGATGGACACCGGCCGCGCGCTTTCAAGGGTGGAGACGCGCTCGCCCATGTCCAGCGGATGGGTGCTGGTGTAGATGTGCACACCCGGTCCGATCAGGCAGTCGTCACCGATGCGCACCGGCGCGGCGTCGAGGATCAGCAGGTCGAAATTGGCGTAGAAGCTCCGCCCGACATGGATGTTGAAGCCGTAGTCGAAGCGGAAGGTCGATTCGATGTAGGGCTCGCCCTGCGCGGAGCCGAGGATCCTGCCGAGCAGCTCGTGGCGCTCGGCGGAGTTTTCCGCGCTGGCGTTGAACGCGTGCATCAACACTCGCGCCGCGGCGCGTGCGGCGACCAGCTCAGGGTCCCAGGGTTGGTAAAGCGCGCCAGCGAGCATTTTCTCGCGATTGCTTTTCATCGGTCCGCCTCGCTGCCTGTCGTCGATGTTCCCTTCGACTCCTGCCAGAGTGAGGATGCGCAGCGCTCCGATGAAATGCTCGGCGGACCTCAGATCAGCGCGAAGTGCACCGCCGCCTGCCAGCCCAGCGCGGCGAGCGCCAGTACGCTGGCACCCGCCAACGCCAGGCCTAGCTGGACGAAACGCCGGTCATGGTCCGCCTGCAGCGCGAGCAAGCGCTGCGAAAGGCTCAGGTCGAGCGTCTGCAGCGACTGGTCGAATGACTCGCGCAATGCGGCGGCCTGTTGCAAGGACGCGGCTTCATGGGCGCCGAGCTGTTCCTGCAGCGCCTGGGCGTGCGCCCGCTGACGCTGTTCCAGGGCCGCCTGCACCCGCGTTGCCTCGGCGGCCTGGCTGGCGAGCGTCGTGTCCTGCCCCTGCAGGTGGCGGTCGATATCCTCGCGCAGGCGCTGGCTGTCTTCGGCGAAGCGGGCGAACTCCTCCTTGTTGCGCTCGGCCTGCGCCTGCAAGGCATCGCTCAGCTGTCGCGCGTTTTCCGCCTGCCGTTGTTCGAGGTTGGCGAAACCGACGCCCAGCTGGCTGACGCACTGCGCGCTGGCGACGCCCAGGTCGCGGGTCACCTCGTCGCGCAGCGCCCGATTGGCGGCGTCGATGCGCTGCTCGGCCTCCCTCACCTGCTTCACGCAGCCCACCAGTTGCTGCGCCTGCTCCTGGGTCAGCCCCTTGGCCTCCAGCAACCCCTGGTTGGCGGCGTTGATCGCTTGCTGCTGCTCACCCAGTTGAACCTGCTGGTCGAGAATCCGCTGGTTCTGCGCCACCAGCTCGTCGGCCTGCTGCTTCAGCAGGTTCTGCTGTTGCAGGAGAAGTTTCTGCTGATCGCTGAGCACCTTGGAGATGGCCGTGTTGACCACCAGCAGTTGCGAGGATTTCTGCGTCAGCTGGCCGATCGAGGCGTTAAGGTCGAGCTGGGCTTCCTGAATCTTGTCGCTGCGGCCGTGGAACCAGTTGCCGACGAAATTCCCGTCCTTCTTTTCCCCGCGCAGCCTGTTCAGGCGGTCGGCCTCGGACAGGACCCTTTCCTGATCGGCGCTCAGACCCAGGAGCAGCTCCTTGATGTTGCTCTCGCGGATGATCCGCTCGGGCACCTCGAGGCTGGAGAACGCCTGGACGATCTGCAGTTCCTGGGAGCCTTTCGTCGAGGTGCGGGTCTGGCTGGGCATGGTCTGGCGTCCTGCTACGGCATTGAGTGCGGAAAGAGAGTGGGGCTCAGAGGGTCTTGAGGAAGTCGTCGATGTCGGCCTGGCTCTCGTCGATGCGGCCGATCATCTGCCAGCTCCTTTCGACCTGCCCGCGGGTGCTCTCCAGCGCCTGCTCCAGACTGGCCAGGGTGGCGGCCGAAGCCAACCCGGCGGCGCCCAGGGCCGCGCCGGTCTGGCGGTACAGCTCGATCGATTCGGCGTACAGCGCGACGTTGCCCAGCGACGCCTCGGACAACGTCACCAGCTCGCTGGCGACGGCCTCGTGGCGGCCGGCATTGGCGATCAGCTCGTCGAGCAGCTTCTCCTTGCGCGCATGGCGGTCGAACCAGCAGTCGATCTGGTAGGCGAGGAAGGCCGACAGCAGGCCGCTGAAGGTGCCGATCAGCACCGGCGTGAGCAGGTCGGCGAACGGTTTGAGGAAGGGCACGCCGGCCATGAATACCGTCACCGTCTCGCCGAGCAGGATGCCCACCGAACTGATGACCAGGGTGCCGAGCAGCTTGAGGCCTTCCTGCATCGCCTGCTCGCGGGTCATGTGGCTGGGCGGGAAGAGCATCATCTTCGCCGCCTTGAACAGGCCGAGCAGGCCCTCGCGGATCACCGTGACGAAGCGCTTGGCGGTGGACAGGAAGTTGTTCAGCAGGAAGGTCAGCAGGTTGCTGACGAAACCGCTGACGCCGCCCTCGATCATCTGCGAGAGCGCGGCGGGGACCTTCTTCACCACCTGCTCGGCGATGCGCAGCAGGCGCTGGCCGATCTCCTCCAGCAGGCTCTTGCCCACCTCGACGCCCTGCCGGATGAGCAGCTTGACCTCGTTGAACAGGCCGTTGACCAGTTCGGTCAGCAGCACGCCCAGCGCCTGGCGCGCGCCCATCAGCGCGGCCTGCTTGCCCCCGGTGGTGAACAGCTCGGTGGCCTGTTTCTTCAGCAACGCGTGGTTGGCGGTGCGGTCGACATGCTCGCGCGCGGTGGCGTACTTCTCATCCACCCGATCCTGTTCGGCACCGAACTTCTCGGCGTTGGTCTGGCCGTCCTTGCGTTCTGTGGCCGCCCATTCGGCGAGGTCCTCGTCGCCCTTGGAGCCGTTCAGCGGCTGGTTGGTGAGGGCCAGGTTGTCGTCGGCGTTGACCATCTCGCGGATGCGGCTGACGTCGACACGGCCGTCCTCGCTCACCTGGCCCAGCGCCAGGTGCATCTTCGGGTCGTTGTGCACCTCGGAGATCGACACCACGTGATCCAGCTCGGCGCGGGCCTGGCTGCCGTTCTTCAGGTCCACCGTGCCGTCGGCGTGCACCGCCTCGCCGGTGTATTCGTCCTGACCGCGCTCGATCCGCTCGGCGCGCTTGTCATCCCAGGTCTTGCCGCCGGCGGTATCCGCCTTGGCCTGGGTGTCGACCTCGTATTCGGCGCGCACCGACCTGTCGTATTCCTTGCGCGACTGGCCGTGCAGCGCCTTGTCCGAGTCGGTCGCCACGTAGTCGTCGTCTTCACGCGAAAAGTTGTGCAGCGTGGTGACGTTGCCGCCGTTGCGGTCGACGTCCTTGAACATCGCGGTGGACAGCCCGAAAGGCCCGATCACCTGCGACAGCACGTGTTGCTGGCAGTCGTCGAAGAGCTTCTGCAGGCGCTGCTCGCGGGTCATGGTGGTGGGTTGCATGGCGTTTCCCTGCCTTGGTCAGACGGTCTTGCGGTGAATGAAGTCGCCGAACCAGGCGGCGAACGAAGGCGCGACCAGCACGCGCTGCGGCACGTCATGGAGCACCTCGATGACCTGCCCGACGCGGCCCTGCGCGGCCGGCACCATGTCCAGGCACAGGTAGTCGCCGCCGCCGTTGGAGGCGAACGGCACCCAGCCGCGTCGCCACCAGCCTTCGCGGATGCCGGCGTCCGGACGGGCGACGCGGCCGTCGAAATCGCCGTCGTCGAGCAGCTCGGTCCAGGACGACCAGCTCATCGCGATGTGGCGGATCGGCAGGAACTGGTTGCCGTCGAACAACGCGCCCGCCTGGCCGCGCTGGCCGTCGTGGACCTTCAGGCAGTCGCTGAAGCCGGCAGGCAGGGCCACGCCCAGCACGCGCTCCAGTTCGCGCACGGCGGACTCGGAGGCCGGCGGGTTGAGGTCGGCCAGGCGCGCGGGATCATGGCCCGCCAGCCAGGTTTCAAGGCGTTTCCAGAGAACCCGCGTATCCGTCGCTTCCGACATGGTTGCCGCTCGTGATCCGATGAGAGTCATTATTCAGGCGCCAGCTTTCCGGCGACTCTACGGGAACTCGATCCGTTCGCCAACCGCTCGGGCTCGCGCGCCTTTATGAATTCTTTACGCCGCGCCCGGCCCGCGCATCTCGTTCCTTTACGCCGCCGCTGCCGAGAATGGCGCCAGGCGGACGGTCCGCCGACAAGGAGCGAAATCCATGAGCATTCTCGACGGCGTGTCCCTGGCCCTGGCCACGGGGCTGTTCATCTACCTGCTGGTGGCGCTGCTGCGCGCCGAGCGGAGCTAGGCGCCATGCAGACCTCCGACTACTGGCAACTCATCGCCTTCTTCGTCCTGGTGCTGGCACCGGCGCCCTGGCTCGGTCGCTACCTGTACCGGGCGATGGAGGGCGAGCGCACCCTGCTCAGCCCGCTGCTCGGCCCGCTGGAACGCGGCTGCTACCGGCTCTGCGGGCTCGAGCCCGGAGCGGCCCAAGACTGGAAGGGCTACGCGGCGTCGCTGCTGGTCTTCAGCCTGGCGAGCCTCCTGCTGCTGTTCGCCATCCTGCTGCTCCAGGGCGTGCTGCCGCTCAATCCGCAGAAGCTGCCCGGCGTCGAGTGGAGCCTGGCGCTGAACACCGCGATCAGCTTCGTCACCAATACCAACTGGCAGGCCTACAGCGGCGAGTCGACGCTCAGCTACTTCAGCCAGATGCTCGGTCTCGGCGTGCAGAACTTCATCAGCCCCGCGGTGGGCTTGGCCGTGCTGGCGGTGTTCTGCCGCGGTATCGCCCGGCGCTCGACACGGGAGATCGGCAACTTCTGGGTCGACCTGACCCGTGCCACGCTCTACGGCCTGCTGCCGCTCTGCCTGCTGCTGGCGCTGCTGCTGGTCTGGCAGGGCGTGCCGCAGACCTTCCAGCCCTACGTCGACGCGCTGACCCTGCAAGGCCAGCCGCAGAGCATTCCCCTCGGCCCGGCGGCCAGCCAGATCGCCATCAAGCAGTTGGGCACCAATGGCGGCGGCTTCTTCGGCGTCAACTCGGCGCACCCGTTCGAGAACCCGACGGCCTGGAGCAACCTGTTCGAGGTGGTTTCGATCTTGCTGATCCCGGCGGCGCTGCTGTTCACCTTCGGCCACTACGTCAGGGACCTGCGCCAGAGCCGTGCGCTGCTGGCGAGCATGCTGATCGTCTTCGTCATCGGCCTGGGCCTGACGCTCTACGCCGAGTACCAGCCGAACCCGCTGCTGGCGGGCCTGCCGATCGAGCAGGCCGGCTCGCTGGAAGGCAAGGAAAGCCGTTTCGGCATCACCGCCTCGAGCCTCTGGGCGGTGACCACCACGGCCGCCTCGAACGGCTCGGTCAACGCCATGCACGACAGCTTCAGCGCGCTCGGTTCGTTGATGCCGCTGGCCAACATGATGCTCGGCGAGGTGATCTTCGGCGGTGTCGGCGCCGGCCTCTATGGCATGCTGCTGTTCGTCCTGATCGCCGTGTTCCTCGCCGGGCTGATGATCGGCCGTACCCCGGAATACCTCGGCAAGAAGCTCGAAGCCCGCGAAGTCCGCCTGCTGGTGGCGACCTTGCTGGTGATGCCGGTTGGTGTGCTGGTATTCGGTGCACTCGCCGCCAGCCTGCCCGGCCCGCTGGCTTCGGTGAGCAACCCCGGCCCGCACGGCTTCAGCCAGATCCTCTACGCCTACACCTCGGCCAGCGCCAACAACGGCTCGGCCTTCGCCGGCTTCGGCGCCAACACCGTCTACCACAACCTGATGCTCGGCCTGGCCATGCTCCTCGGGCGCTTCGGCTACCTCCTGCCGGTACTGGCGATCGCCGGCAGCCTGGCGCAGAAGAAGCGCGCGCCGCTGGGCAGCGACAGCTTCCCGACCCACGGCCCGCTGTTCGTCACCCTGTTAACCCTGACCATCCTGCTGGTCGGCGGCCTGACCTTCCTTCCGGCGCTGGCCCTCGGCCCGCTCGCCGAACACCTCAGCCTGCTGGGCCAATAAGGAGCCGACATGACTGGCAACTCGCAGAATCCGGCGCTGACCGGCGCCCCCCAACAGGCCCGCACGCGCCTCTCCGCCCTCTGGCGACCGGCGCTGGTGCAGGCGTTCGTCAAGCTCGATCCGCGGCAGTTGCTGCGCTCGCCTGTGATGCTGGTGGTCGAGCTGACTGCCGTGGTCACCAGCCTGCTGTGCCTGGTCCCGGCGCAGGGCGTGAGCACCGGCCTGGCGCTGCAGATCGCGCTCTGGCTGTGGTTCACTGTGCTCTTCGCCAACTTCGCCGAGGCGCTCGCCGAAGGTCGCGGCAAGGCCCGCGCCGACAGCCTCAAGGCCGGTGGCGAAGGCCTGCGCGCGCGCCGCCGGAATGCCGACGGCAGCTTCGCCGACGTCGCCGCCAGCAGCCTGCGGCGTGGCGACCTGGTGCGCGTCGAGGCCGGCGAACTGATTCCCGGCGACGGCGAGATCGTCGAAGGCATCGGTGCGGTGAACGAGGCGGCGATCACCGGCGAATCGGCGCCGGTGATCCGCGAGTCCGGCGGCGACCGCTCGGCGGTGACCGGCAACACGCGGCTGGTATCGGACTGGCTGCTGGTGCGCATCAGCGCCAACCCCGGCGAGTCGACCCTGGACCGGATGATCGCCCTGGTGGAAGGCGCCAGGCGGCAGAAGACGCCCAACGAAGTGGCGCTGGACATCCTGCTGATCGGCCTGACGCTGATCTTCCTGCTGGTGGTCGCCACCCTGCAGCCGTTCGCCCGCTTCGCCGGCGGCGACCTGCCACTGGTGTACCTGGTGGCGCTGCTGGTGACGCTGATCCCGACCACCATCGGTGGCCTGCTCTCGGCCATCGGCATCGCCGGCATGGACCGCCTGGTGCGCCTCAACGTGATCGCCAAATCCGGTCGCGCGGTCGAGGCGGCCGGCGACGTGCACGTGCTGCTGCTCGACAAGACCGGCACCATCACCTTCGGCAACCGCCGCTGCAGCGCGCTGTTCGCCGCGCCCGGCGTCAGCGCCATGGCCCTGGCCGAAGGCGCGCTGCTGGCCTCGCTGGCCGACGACACGCCGGAAGGCAAATCCATCGTCGACTACCTGCGCGCGCTGCATCCGCTGCAGGAGCCGCCGCGCAGCGCGGTGACCCCGGTGCCGTTCAGCGCCGAGACGCGGCTCTCCGGGATCGACTGGAACGGCCGGGTGTTGCGCAAGGGCGCGGTGGACTCGGTGCTGGACTTCCTCGGCCGCGACCGTGCAGGCCTGGCGCCCGAGCTGGCCCGCGAGATCGACAGCATCGCGCAGAGTGGCGGCACGCCGCTGCTGGTCTGCGCCGACGGCGAACTGCTGGGTGCCGTGCACCTCAAGGACGTGGTCAAGCCGGGAATTCGCCAGCGCTTCGCCGAGCTGCGCACGCTGGGCATCCGCACCGTGATGGTGACCGGCGACAACCCGCTGACCGCCGCCGCCATCGCCGCCGAGGCCGGGGTCGACGACGTCATCGCCGAGGCCACGCCGGAGAAGAAGCTGCAACGCATCCGCCAGGAGCAGGCCGAGGGCAAGATGGTCGCGATGTGCGGCGACGGCGCCAACGACGCGCCGGCGCTGGCCCAGGCCGA
>NZ_DEYR01000057.1:0-1002 GCF_002364635.1 Pseudomonas sp. UBA3153 | reverse complement strand
GCCGGCGCTGGCCCAGGCCGACGTCGGCATGGCGATGAACGACGGTACCCAGGCCGCGCGCGAGGCAGCCAACCTGGTCGACCTGGACTCGGACCCGACCAAGCTGCTCGACGTGGTGCGGGTCGGCAAGGAGCTGCTGGTCACCCGCGGCGCGCTGACCACCTTCTCGGTGGCCAACGACGTCGCCAAGTACTTCGCCATCCTGCCGGCGCTGTTCAGCGGCCTCTATCCGCAGCTCGGCCTGCTCAACCTGATGCAGCTGCACAGCCCGCAGAGCGCGATCCTCTCGGCCATCGTGTTCAACGCGCTGATCATCGTCGCGCTGATCCCCCTGGCGCTGCGCGGCGTGCGCGTGCAGGCCGCCGACGCGGCCAGCCTGCTGCGGCGCAACCTACTGATCTACGGGCTCGGCGGTCTGATCGCGCCGTTCCTCGGGATCAAGGCGCTCGACCTGCTGCTGACGGCCATGGGACTGGCATGACGCGAACGCAGGTTGGCTTGAGCGTAGCGATGCGCCGGTGATGGGGTCGCTGCGCTCAATCCCTCCTACGACGCTGGTGTAAGGCTTTTACCCCCTCTGCCTTTGGGAGAGGGAATCGTCAATGAATCCGGAGAACCCCATGCTCACGCACATCCGCCCCGCCGTTACCCTGCTGGCGCTGCTGACCCTGATCACCGGCGTCGCCTATCCGCTGGCCGTCACCGCCGTCGCGCAACTGGCGTTTCCCGAGCAGGCCAACGGCAGCCTGATCCGCGACGCCGCCGGCGACGTGCGCGGCAGCCGTCTGCTGGCGCAGCCCTTCGACGGTGCCGAATGGTTCCAGCCACGCCCTTCGGCCGGCGCCTTCTCCACCGTTGCCAGCGCCGCCAGCAACCTCTCGGCGAGCAACCCGGCGCTACGCCAGCGGATCGCCGCCGACGCCGCGCACCTGCACGGCGAAGCGCCCGGCGCCGTGCCGATGGCCCTGGTCACCACCTCGGGCAGCGGCCTGGAGATCGGAA
>NZ_DEYR01000052.1:569-13447 GCF_002364635.1 Pseudomonas sp. UBA3153 | reverse complement strand
TGTCGACGTCTACTGGGCGGCCTCGCCGCGGACCTTCGAGGCGCTGCGCCAGCAGGGCGCCTGGCGCGCGCTGCCGGTGGCGGACGCCGGCCTGGCCGACCACATCGGCGCCTTGCCGCTGCTCGGGCCGGAGCGCGCCTATCGCGCCAGCGAACTCGCCGGCTACGGGTTCGCCGTCGACCCGCAGGCGCTCGCCGGTCTCGGCGTGGCGCCGCCGAAGGACTGGAGCGACCTGGCCGATCCGCGCCTGGCCGGGCGCATCGCCCTGCCGGTGCCGAGCCAGGTCGGCTTCGCTCCGCCGATGATCGACATCGTCCTGCAGGCCTATGGCTGGGAGCGCGGCTGGGCGTTGTGGAGCGAGATCGCCGGGCTGTCCTACCTGGTCCCGCGCGGCTCCACCTTCATCAGCGACCAAGTGGTCGGCGGCCGCGCGGCCATCGGCCTGTCCATCGACTTCTTCATCGCCTCGGCGATCGCCGGCGGCGCCCGGCTGGAGTTCCTCTATCCGGCGCATGGCGGGCTGAATCCCGGCCAGATCGCCATCGCCGCCGCCTCGCGCAACGGCGAAGCGGCGGAAGCCTTCGTGTCCTTCGTGCTCTCCGAGGCGGGCCAGCGCGTGCTCGCGGACCCGGACATCCGCAAGCTACCGGTGCGCGAGTCGGTCTACGCGCAGTTGCCGGCGACCTACCACAACCCGTTCCGCAACGCGGCGGCCGGCGGTTACGACTATCGCGGCGATGCCGGCAGCGGACGCCTCGGGCTGATCGCCGCGCTGTTCGAGCAGATGCTGGTGGCGCAGCACGAACGGCTGGTGACGCTCTGGGCGCAGCTGCACCAACTGGAAGCCCGACGCGGCCAGCGCCTCGACGACATCCGCGGCCAGCTCGGCGCGCCCCTGATCGACGAAGCTCAGGCCGCCGATGTGCAGCTGCTGGCCGGCTACCGGCGCAACCTGGAGGGCGCGACGACGCAGCCCGATGCGCGCGAGCTGCGGTGGGCGGCGCTCGCGGAGCAGCGCTATCGGCAGGTCGCCGACAGCCTGCAGCGGTTGGCCTGATGCGTCGGCTCACGACCTTCGGCCTGCTGCTGGCGCTGGCGAGCGCCACCCATGCCGAGCCGCCGTTGCAGACCGGCGTCGAGGAGGCCGGCCGCCAGGCGTTTTCCACGCCGATGGCCGGGCTGGATGCCGAGCGGAGCGCCGCCTTCCTGCGAGGACGCAGCCTGTTCCGCCAGGTCTGGGTGATCGCGCCGTCGCGTGACGAGGCGGTGGATGGCCTCGGCCCGCTGTACAACCGCCCGGCCTGCACCTCCTGCCACCCGGCGAACGGACGCGGCCAGGCGCCGGAGCAGCCGGGCCAGCGCATGGCGTCGATGCTGGTACGGCTGTCGCTGCCGGGCCGCGGGGCGCACGGAGGCCCGTTGCCGCATCCGGTCTATGGCGACCAGCTCAACGAAACTGGCGTACCGGGTGTGCCCGGCGAGGGCAGGGCGCGGCTGGTCTGGACGCAGACGGCGTTTCGCTTCGCCGATGGCGAGACGGCGAGCCTTCGTCAGCCGCGTATCGAGTTCGACGAACTGGCCTACGGATCGCTGGACGGCGTGCTGACCTCGGCGCGCGTCGGCCCGCCGGTCTTCGGTCTGGGCCTGATCGATGCGGTGGACGACGCGACGCTCGAGGCGCTGGCCGCCGAGCCGCAGGCGGACGGCGTGCAGGGCCGGGTCAACCGGGTCTGGAGCTCGCAGGCGAACACGCCGCAGGTCGGCCGCTTCGGCCTCAAGGCCAACGTCGCGCGCCTGCGCGAGCAGATCGCCGGCGCGCTGCTGGGTGACATGGGCATCACCTCCACACTGCATCCGCGGGAGAACTGCAGCGCCGCGCAAAGCGCCTGCGCCAGCACACCGAACGGCGGACAGCCGGAGCTGAGCGATGCCCAGCTCGACGATATGGAGGCGTACCTGGCTTACCTGGCGGTACCGGCGCGGCGCGACCTCGATGCCGCCGTGGTGCGCCAGGGCGAGGCGCAGTTCCAGGCGCTGGGCTGCAGCGGCTGCCATCGCCCGCAACTGATCACCGGCGAACGGGCGACGGATCCGCGCCTGCGTGGTTTGACGATCGCGCCCTACAGCGACCTGCTGCTGCACGACATGGGCGAGGGCCTCGCCGACGAACGTCCGGATTACCTGGCCAGCGGCCGCGACTGGCGCACCGCGCCGTTGTGGGGCATCGGCCTGGCGCAGCGGTTGTCGCCCTCGGCCGGCTTTCTTCACGATGGCCGCGCGCGCAGCCTGAGCGAGGCGATCCTCTGGCATGGCGGCGAGGCGCTGCCGGCGCGTGAGCGCTTCGTTGCCCTGCCGCGGGAAAACCGTCAGGCGCTGTTGGCGTTTCTCGGCTCGCTCTGATTCTGGCGAGCGTCCTTGCGGCCAGGCCCCACGCAGCCCGTGGGGCCGTTCGCCCGGTAGGCGAACGGTCCGGCCCGCCGGCGGCTTTCGCTTCCTCCGGCCACTGACTAAGCTCGGCACTACCTTTCACCGCAGGGACTTCCCCCATGGCGCAGCAATGGCCGGCCGCTGACATCGCCCGCGCGATCCTCGAGGGTTTCGACGATTACCGTGAGCATTTCCGCCAGATCACCGACGGCGCGCGCGCACGTTTCGAGCAGGCGCAGTGGCAGGAGGCGCAGCGCGCCTCGGCGGCGCGGATCGCGCTGTACGAGGAAAAGGTCGCCGAAACGGCGCAACGCCTGCCGCAGGCGTTCGATGCGCAGGTGCTGCTGGACGTGCAGGCCTGGCCGCTGGTGAAGAGTGCTTACATCGCGCTGATCAACCTGCGCTTCGACGACGAACTGGCGGAAACCTGGTTCAACTCGATCTTCTGCAACCTGTTCAGCCACGACTGCATCAGCGACGGCACCATGTTCGTCCACACCACGCGCCCCTCGCTGCGCGGCCAGGAGCGAGCGGTGCAGACGCGCACCTACCGGCCGCACGGCAAGCTGGACGACATGCTCGCCCAGCTGTTCGCCGACTACGCCTTCGACGTCGCCTACGCCGACCCGGCCGGCGACCTGCAACGCATGGAGGCGCAGTTGCGCGCGTCGCTGCCGGACTGGGTGTGCAAGGACCCGGCGCTGACCGTGGAGCTGTTCTCCTCGGTGCTCTACCGCAACAAGGGCGCCTATCTGGTCGGGCGCCTCTACACCCGCGACGAGCAGTGGCCGCTGGTGATCCCGCTGCTCAACCGCGAAGGGCTCGGCATCCAGGCCGACGTGCTGATCACCGACGAGGCGGAAGTCTCGATCATCTTCTCCTTCACCCGTACCTATTTCATGGTCGACGTGGCGATCCCGGCGGAGTTCGTCGGCTTCCTCAAGCGCATCCTGCCGGGCAAGCACGTCGCCGAGCTGTACACCTCGATCGGCTTCTACAAGCACGGCAAGTCGGAGTTCTATCGCGCGCTGATCGGCCACCTGGCGACCACCGACGACCGCTTCGTGATGGCGCCGGGCGTGCGCGGCATGGTGATGAGCGTGTTCACGCTGACCGGCTTCAACACCGTGTTCAAGATCATCAAGGACCGTTTCTCGCCGTCGAAGAACGTCGACCACGCCACGGTTATCGAGAAGTACCGGCTGGTGAAGAGTGTCGACCGGGTAGGGCGGATGGCCGATACCCAGGAGTTCTCCGACTTCCGCTTCCCGCTCTCCAAGTTCGAGCCGGAATGCCTGGCCGAGCTGCTCGAGGTCGCGCCATCCACCGTCGAGGTGCAGGGCGACACCGTGCTGGTGCGGCACTGCTGGACCGAGCGCCGGATGATCCCGCTGAACCTCTACCTGGAGAACGCCAGCGAGGCGCAGGTGCTGCACGCGCTGGAGGATTACGGGCTGGCGATCAAGCAACTGGCGGCGGCGAACATCTTCCCCGGCGACATGCTGCTGAAGAACTTCGGCGTCACCCGCCACGGCCGCGTGGTGTTCTACGACTACGACGAGATCAGCTTCCTCACCGAGGTGAACTTCCGGCACATCCCGCCGCCGCGCTACCCGGAGGACGAGATGTCCGCCGAGCCCTGGTATTCGGTGGGCCCGCACGACGTCTTTCCCGAGGAGTTTCCGCGCTTCCTGTTCGTCGACCTGGCGCAGCGCCGCCTGTTCGCCAAGCTGCACGGCGACCTGTACGACGCCGACTACTGGAAGAGCCTGCAGAGCGCGATTCGCGAAGGCAAAGTGATCGACGTCTTCCCCTACCGGCGCAAGGCACTCGCTGCGGGTTGAGTCCGGGTGCAAGCGCGTTTCGCGCGGCTCGGCTTTCACTGCCATCGGTGCGCGTGGCGCACCCTACGGAATGCGTGGTGCCGGTTCTTGCTGGTGCGCGGCTCGGCTTTCGCTGTTATCGGTGCGCGCGGCGCACCCTACGGAATGCGTGACGCGCGGGCTGCCTGCTGGTGCGCGGCTCGGTCGGCTTTCGCCGTCAGGCGCACCCTACGGAATGCGTGGCGCACGGGCCTGCGTAGGGTGCGCCGTGCGCACCAGCGGTGTTCAGCTAGCGCTCCGCCGCCAGTTGCCCGAGCCGGCGCTGCTCGCGCACCGGCGGCAGCATCAGCAGGCCGGCCACCACCATCGCCGCGCAGGCCACGCCCAGCGCCGCCTGCAGACCACCGCTGAAGTGGCTGCTGAGCGCCGCGATCAGCGGGCCGCTCAACTGGCCTACGGCGAAGCCTGCGGTGAGGATGCCGACGTTGCGCGCATGGCCGTGCGGGTCGAGTTCGCGGGCGTACTGCATCACCAGCAGCATTCCGGCAAGAAACGGTCCGCCGCACAACGCAACGCCCAGTGCCAGGCCGCTCATGCCGGGGAACAGGCAGGCGAGCACGCCGGCGGCCTGCAGCCAGAGCGCGCCGATCAGCCAACGCCCGGTGCCGCCGGGTGTCGGTTTGCGGAAGGCGACCAGCAGCACGCCGACGGTGGCGATCAGGCCGAAGGCCGGCCAGAACAGGTCGGCCTGCCATTGCCCGTGGAAGCGGCTGGCGGCCATCTGCGAGAGGAAGGTCGCCGGAATGATGTAGCCGGCGCCGACCAGCGTATAGGCGCCGAGCAGCGCATAGAACGCGCGATGGCGCTTGCCGTCCGAGCCGGCGGGTATCGGCGGCGGGGTTTGCGGCATGGTTATCAGCGGCTGGGCGATGGCGGCCAGCACCAGCGCGATGACGCCGTAGGCCAGCCACAGCGCCGAGGAATTCTGCCCGTGCAGGTTCATGCCCAGCGCCACCAGCCCGGTGATCAGCACGCCGATGCTCGGCCCGGTGAAGATCAGCCCGCCCCAATGCGCCTTGCCGGCCTGCACCGCGAGCTGGCTGGCGGCGGAGGTGAGCACCACCAGCACCCAGGCGCTGGCCACGCCGGCGGCGAAACGCAGGATCGCGTGGGCCCAGAGGCCGTGGCCGAGGGCCGACATCAGGGTGATGGCGACGCAGGCCCAGAGCCCGCCGATCAGGCGCTGCCTGGCGCGGCGCGGCGAGGCGGCGTAGAGGGCGTCGAGCGCGCCGACCAGATAGCCGAGGTAGTTGGCGGCGGCGATCAGCCCGGCGCCGGTGAGGTCGACCTGGCCTTCGGCGATCAGGTGCGGGAGCTGGGGCGTGAGTGCGAAACGACCGACGCCCATGGCCACGATGAGTGCCAGCACGCTGGCGAGGATGCGGACGAGAGGGGGCATGTGCGGCTCCAGTTCAGGTTTCTGGATTCGATCATAGGGCTTTGACATCTTCATAAAAAACGAATAATAAAGAATCACTTGTTCACAATTTGAGAATGGGTTGCCCTGGAGCGACGTGCATGGAACTGAGTCAACTGCGTATTTTCCAGGCGGTGGCCGAGGAAGGCTCCATCGCCAAGGCGGCGCTGCGGATGAACCGCGTGCCCTCGAACCTCTCCACCCGCCTGCGTCAGCTGGAGGATTCGCTGGGCGTCGAACTCTTCCTGCGCGAGCGCCAGCGCCTGCAACTGTCGGGGCCTGGGAAGATCCTGCAGAGCTACGCCGAACGCCTGTTCGCGCTGCATGCCGAGGCGGAGGCGGCGCTGCGCGGCGGCGAGCCCTGCGGTGATTTCATCATCGGCTCGATGTACAGCACGGCGGCGATCCATCTTCCGGCGATGCTCGCGCGCTACCACCGCGCCTATCCCGAGGTGAACCTGCAGGTTCAGACCATGACCAGCGGCGATCTGGTCGAGGGTCTGATCGACGGTCGTCTCGGCGCCGCGCTGGTCGACGGTCCGCTGGACTACAGCGAGCTCGACGGGATCGAATTGCTGCAGGAACAGATGGTGCTGGTCACTGCCGCCGGCCATGCGCCGGTACGCTGCGCCCGCGACGTGGCGGGCGAGGCGGTGTACACCTTCCGCTCGCGCTGCGCCTATCGCCGGCGCCTGGAGGGCTGGTACGCCGCTTCGCGCGCGCCGATGGGGCGGGTGATGGAAATCGAGTCCTACCACAGCATGCTGGCCTGCGTGATCGCCGGCGGCGGCGTGGCGATGATGTCGCGCTCGATGCTCGACAGCATGCCCGGCCGCGAGGGGGTCGACGTGCATTCCCTGGCGGCGCCGTTCGACACCTCCAGCACCTGGCTGATGTGGCGCAAGGACATGCTCGGACCGAACCTGCGGGCCTGGGTGGCGCTGCAGGAAGGCGCGTCGGCGCCGTCGGCGGACCTCGACATCGCCCGCAGCACGGCGGCCTGAACATGGACCAGCCAGCGGCCCGGCCGCATCCCGATGAAGCGCTGCACACGCTCGGCGAGCTGCTCGCCGAAACCCCGTTGCTGGTCGTCACCGGCGCCGGGATCAGCGTCGCCTCGGGCATTCCCGACTACCGCGACGCGGAGGGCGTGCGGCGAGGCAGCGCGCCGATGATGCACCAGGAATTCGTCACCTCGGCGGCGGGGCGACGGCGCTACTGGGCGCGGGCGATGCTCGGCTGGCCGCGGGTGCGGCGTGCCGAACCGAATGCCACGCACCGCGCACTGTTCGCCCTGGAGCGAGGCGGGCGCATCGACGGGCTGATCACCCAGAATGTCGATGGCCTGCACGAGGCGGCGGGACACCGCCAGCTCATCGAGCTGCACGGCAACCTGGCCTGGGTGGTCTGTCTGGATTGCGGCGAGCGCCTGCGCCGCGACCGGGTGCAGGTGCAACTGGAAACGCTGAATCCCCACCTGCGGGAGGTCGACGCGGTGCAGGCGCCGGACGGTGACACGCTGCTGGCCGCGGATCACCTGGCCGACTTCCGGGCGCCGCTGTGCCCGGCCTGTGGCGGCGACCGGCTCAAGCCCGACGTGGTGTTCTTCGGCGACAACGTCGCGCCGGCCACCGCGCAGGCCGCCTGGGACGCGGTGCAGTGCGCCGCTGGCATGCTGGTGATCGGGTCCTCGCTGATGACCTATTCGAGCTTCCGGCTGTGCCGCGAAATCGTCCGCCAGGGCAAGCCGTTGATCGCGGTGAACCTCGGCAAGACCCGTGCCGACGAGCTGCTGACCGCCAAGGTCGAGCTGCCCTGCGAGGCGGTGCTGCCCTGGCTGGCGGAGCGGCTGCGGGAGCCGCTGGCGTGAGGAAACGCCCCGGAGCGGTGTCCGGCGGCTCGCTCAAATCGCGTTACATCCTTCCTGGCTGAACGTCGACGCGGGCTGAACTTAGCCGAAAGCCGCCCGGTCGATCCTTTAACGCCCGCCCGTTCAGTTGAAGGATTCCGGCCCATGTCCGCGCTGCAAGAAGACCGCTCCATCCGCTACGGAACCCTGCTGTTCGCCGCCTTCGCCGTGGCCGGAAGCGCCCAGGCCGCCAACCAGGCCACGCTGCCGGCCCCGGACCCGGCGCACAAGGTGAAGAACTACAGCAAGGTCGTCGGCTGGAAGGAGGGCGCCACGCCCAGGGCGCCCGCCGGCTCCAGCGTCAGCAAGTACGCCGACGGGCTGCGCAACCCGCGCTGGATCTATGTCACGCCGAACGGCGACGTGCTGGTGGCCGAAGCCAACACCGAGTTGAAGTCCGCGGCGGACAAAGGCGAAGCCGCGCAGAAGGGCAAGCTGGGTTCGCAGAACCTCGGCCGTAGCGCCAACCGCATCACCCTGTTCCGCGACAGCGATGGCGACGGCCAACCGGAGCTGCGCGTGAGCTTCCTGGAGAACCTCAACCAGCCGCTGGGCATGCAGGTGGTGGGGGACTGGTTCTATGTCGCCAACACCGATTCGCTGTGGCGCTACCCGTACCAGACCGGCGACCAGAAGATCCACGGCAAGGGCGAGAAGGTCCTCGACCTGCCCGCCGGCGGCTACAACAACCACTGGACCCGTAACCTGCTGGCCAACGCCGACAACAGCAAGCTCTACGTTTCGGTGGGCTCGGCCAGCAACCTCGCCGAGCACGGCATGCAGGAAGAGCAGCGCCGCGCCAACATCCTTGAGATCAACCCCGACGGCAGCGGCGAACGCATCTATGCGTCCGGACTGCGCAACCCGGTTGGCATGGGCTGGGCGCCAGGCACCCAGACGCTGTGGACTGCGGTGAACGAGCGCGACAACTTAGGCGAGGACCTGGTCCCGGATTACCTCGCCGAGGTCCGGGAGGGCGCGTTCTACGGCTGGCCCTACGCCTACTTCGGCGCTCACGAGGACCCGCGGATGGCCGGCAAGCGCCCGGACCTGGTGGCGAAGACCCAGGTGCCGGACGTGCCGCTGGGGGCGCACACCGCCTCGCTCGGGTTGGCCTTCTATACCCAGAAGGCGTTTCCGCAGAAGTACCGCGGCGGTGCCTTCATCGGCCAGCACGGCTCGTGGAACCGCAGCGAGCTGTCCGGCTACAAGGTGGTGTTCGTGCCCTTTGCGGACGGCAGGCCGAGCGGCCCCATGGAGGACTTCCTGACCGGCTTCATCGCCGATTCCGCCAAGGGTGAAGTGCATGGACGGCCGGTCGGTGTGGCGGTGTTGCCGGATGGCTCGCTGCTGGTCGCTGACGATTCCAGTAACACATTATGGCGGGTACGAGCCGACGGCTGACCGATAGCGCCCTTGCGGCATCCGGTCCTGCTGTTGGACTATGCTCTGGCGAGGCGGTCCCATGACCGCCCGCTCAGGCTCAAGAGGAGAGAAGTATGAAGACCTGGTTCGAACGTCTGATTGCGCAGCTCAACGCATTCTTCGGCGCCGATGACGCCGCCCGCCTGCAGCCGATCCGTGTGGTCAGCGAAGAACAGCGCCGCCTGGCCGAAGAGCGCCGCCGCCAGCGACGCTGAATCCCGCGGCCCACGCCGCATCCTCCGAGCCTTCGCCGAAGCCTGTGCTTCGGCGTTTGCGCATCCGCGACAGATCAATCGATCCCCACACCCCGATCCAGATCGAGCAGCTTGCGTACCAGCGGGTCGCTGCTCTGGCGTAGCGTCTGCGCGTTGGCGTTCACGCGAATCTGGCCCTTCTCCATGATCACCACGCGGTCGCAGGTCAGCGCGAAATCCGTGTCGTCGGTGACGATCACCACGCTCAGGCGTTGCTCGGTCAGTGCGCGCAGGCTGTCCAGCAGCTGGCGTGCGGCGACCGGGTCCTCGAGCCGCGCGGTGGGGTCGTCGCACAGCAGGATGTCGGGTTTCAGCAGCAGCGCGCGGGCCAGTGCCGCGCGTTGCTGCTGCGCGTGGTCGAGTTGTTGCGGGAAGCGTCCGGCATGCGCCAGCAGGCCGAGGCGGTCGAGCATGGCGTAGGCCTGGCGGCGCAGCGCGTGGTCGTCGTCGCGGCGCTGCCGGCGCGGTACCAGCAGGAGGTTGTCGAGCACGCTGAGATGCGGGAACAGGCCGATGTCGGCGAACAGCATGCCGATGCGTCGCAGCCCGCGGGCGACCTGCGCCGAACCGATGTGGTCGCCGGCGTGGATGTAGCTTTCGCCGAACAGCACGATCTCGCCCTGATCGATGCGTTCCAGCCCGTTGATCGTGCGCAACAGCGAGCTGCGCCCCGATCCCGGCGGGCCGAGGAGGGCGATCGACTCGCCGGGACGGACCCGCAGGTTGACCCCGTCGAGCACCGGATGGCTGCCGTAGCTCTTGTGGATGTGCGTGAGCCAGAGCGCGTCCGGTGAGCCGGCAGCCTTGACCGCCGCGCGGATATGCAGCGCCGGCAGGCCACGGCGCAGGGTCTGCAACTGCTCCGCGTCGAGCAGCGGCGCTTCGTAGACGACGAACTGCCGGCGCCACTCCAGACGGCCCAGCAGCCAGCCGAACACGGCCACCATCGCCACGTAGTACAGGCCGACGGCGGCCAGGGTTTCCAGCACCTTGTGGTTGGCGCCGTAGAGCTGCTGGCCGATCCACAACGGCTCGCTCAGGGCGATCAGCGATACCACCGAGGTCAGCTTGAGGGTCGCGAGATAGCGCTCGGTCAGTGCCGGCAGAACGCGCTGCAACACCTGCGGCACCAGCACCAGGCGCAGCGTGGTCAGCGGCTTCAGGCCGATGGCGCTGGCGGCCTCCTGCTGGACCTTGCCCACCTCCGCCAGCGCGCGGCTGTGCACGTCCGCCATGTAGGCGGTCTGGCCGAGCACCAGGGCGATCAGGCCGGCGAGGAACGGCGTCGAGAACGCGCGCCCCTCGGGCACCAGCAGCGGAAGGTTGTAGACGAACAGCAGCAGGACGATGAACGGCAGGCTGCGGAAGAAGAACACGTAAGCCGCCGCCGGCAGGCGCAACCAGGCCAGCGCGGACTGTCGCGCCGCCGCCAGCAGAAAGCCCAGCGGCAGTGCGATCAGCCAGGCCAGCACGCTGAGTTGAATCACCGTGGCGCACGCCTTCCACAGGGAAGGCAGGGAAAACAGCGAAAGGAAGTAGCCCCAGTCGAATGCCATTGAGCGTCTCGTCTAGCGGAAGGAGGTGCCGATGCGCCAGCGCAGCGGGCTGTAGCGGCCGATACCGGGGGCGTGGTACGCCAAAAGCGAGATGCGGGCGACCTGGCCTGGCGGCAAGGGCGCGAAGAACCTTGCAGGAAAGATGCCGGTTGCGGCCCTCAGCGCTGGGTAACAGCGCACCCCGCGTAGGGTGGGTGAAGGCGCCTGTCGGTCGATGCGATGAACGAAATGACTTGTGCGCCGCAACCCACTCGGATTCGGTTTCCAGCTTGGCTCCCTGGTGGGTTACGCGGCGGATGCTTTTGCGTGAACCGACGGTGATGGTGTGCCGCTAACCCACCCTACGGAACTGTGATCTCCCAGCGCGTAGGGTGGGCTTCAGCCCGCCGCAACCCATGCCACGAACACCTGGCTCAGAGCACGTAGAAGAAGATCGCCACGAAGTGCAGCAGGCTGCCGGCGATGACGAACAGATGCCAGACGCCGTGCCAGTGGCGGAAGCGGCTGTCGAAGGCGAAGAAGATGATCCCGACGGTGTAGAACACCCCGCCGGCGGCCAGCCAGATGAAGCCCTCGCGGCCAAGCGCGGCGATCAGCGGCTTCACCGCCACCAGCACGATCCAGCCCATCACCGCGTAGATCACGATGGACAGCACGCGCGCCTCGGAGCGCGGCTTGATCTCCTGCAGCATGCCCACCAGCGCCAGCCCCCAGACGATGCCGAACAGCGTCCAGCCCCAGGCGCCTTGCAGCGTCACCAGGCAGAACGGCGTGTAGCTGCCGGCGATCAGCAGGTAGATCGAAAGATGATCGAGCTTGCGCATCACCACCTTCGCCTGCCCTCGCACGCTGTGGTAGACGGTGGAAATGCTGTAGAGCAGCACCAGCGTCACACCGTAGATGGCCACCGCGACGACCTTGCGCGGCTTGCCGTCCTGCGCCGCGAGAATCAGCAGCCAAACCGCGCCGACCAGTGCCAGAGCTGCGCCGACCAGGTGGGTCCAGGCATTGAAGCGTTCCCCGTGATACATGCTTTACCCATCGAACCTTACGGAATGCCATTCCACAACATACCGGTCCGGTGTTGCAAACGGGCTTCAGCGCGTGGCCGGAAAAAGCCTGGCGCCTTCACCCGCCGGGCGTTTCCGGCTGCTGGCAGGCCCTGTGCTCGTTCGCCCCGCGGCGCCTCAGGTCTGCAGCTCGACGCAGGCCTGCAACCCGCCGCCGGGGCGATTGCGCAGGCGCAACTCGCCGCCGTGCTCGCGGATGATCGCCCGCGCCGCGGAAAGCCCCAGGCCGACGCCGCCGGTGGCCTTGTTGCGCGACGCCTCCAGCCGGTAGAAGGGCGCGAAGACCGCCTCCAGCTGCTGCTCGGGAATCCCCGGGCCGCGGTCCTCGATGCGGATCAGCAGCCTTCCCGGCAGCGCCTGGAGGTCGATGCTCGGCTCGCGGGCGTACTTCACCGCGTTTTCCAGCAGGTTGGTCAGGGCGCGTTTGAGCCCCAGTGGGCGACCACGATAGACCAGCCCGGACGGACCCGAGAAGGCCACCTCGATGCCCTGGTCGCGGTAGTCGTCGACCAGGGTGAGCAGCAGCTCGGACAGGTCGAACGGCGTGGCCTGCTCCAGCCGCGCGTCGTCGCGGAAGAAATCCAGCGCGGCGTTGATCATCGCCTGCATCTCGTCGACGTCGCGGAACAGCTTGTGCTGCTGCTCGGGGTCGTCGATGAACTCGCCGCGCAGGCGCATCCGCGTCAGCGGCGCGCGCAGGTCGTGGGAGATCGCCGCGAGCATCTGCGTGCGGTCGACGACGAAGTGGCGGATCTGCGCCTGCATGGCGTTGAAGGCGAGGATCGCCTGGCGGATTTCGTGCGGGCCGACGGCCTCGATCGGCGGGGCGTGGAAGTCGCCGCCGAAGCGCCGCGCGGCCTTGGCGAAACTCAGCAGCGGCGTCGCCAGCCGCCGGGTGGCGATCGCAGCCACCGACAGCGCGGCGATCAGCGCGAGG
>NZ_DEYR01000052.1:0-293 GCF_002364635.1 Pseudomonas sp. UBA3153 | reverse complement strand
AGCGCGGCGATCAGCGCGAGGCCGATGATCACCAGCGCGCGGGCGGTGGCGTTGAGGCCCCAGCTGCGCGCCGGAGTGGTGAAGGCCAGCCAGCTGGCGTCCTGCAGCTGCACCAGCATCAGGTAGCGGCGCGCGCTGCTGCCGTCGGGGAAGTCGTCGGGCTCGAAGGCCTCCACCCGCCGCTGCGGGTCGCCGAGCAGGCGCCGCATCGTCCGCGTGCCGTCGTGGAACACCGGATCGTCCGCCGCCGGCGTGGCGATGGCGTCGCGCCGCGCCTGCCATTCCACGGTGAA
>NZ_DEYR01000044.1:0-27525 GCF_002364635.1 Pseudomonas sp. UBA3153 | reverse complement strand
GAGGCGGCACTGCAGGCCGCCCGCGCGGCGTTCCCGGCCTGGGCGCGGCGCCCGCTGGAGGAGCGTGTCGGCGTGCTGGAGCGCTTCGCCGAGGTGCTCAAGGTGCGTGCCGACGCGCTGGCCCACTGCATCGGCGCGGAAACCGGCAAGCCCCTGTGGGAGGCCGCCACCGAAGTCACCAGCATGGTCAACAAGGTCGCCATCTCGCTGCAGAGCTATCGCGAGCGCACCGGCGAGAAGCGCGCGCCGCTGGCCGATGCCACGGCCGCGCTGCGCCACAAGCCGCATGGCGTGGTCGCGGTGTTCGGCCCGTACAACTTCCCCGGACACCTGCCCAACGGGCACATCGTGCCGGCGCTGCTGGCCGGCAACGCGGTGCTGTTCAAACCCAGCGAGCTGACGCCGAAAACCGCCGAGCTGACCGTGCAATGCTGGATCGAGGCCGGCCTGCCCGCCGGTGTGCTGCAACTGCTGCAGGGCGCGCGCGACACCGGCGCCGCGCTGGCCGGTCACGACGGCATCGACGGGCTGTTCTTCACCGGCTCCAGCCGCACCGGCAACCTGCTGCACAGCCAGTTCGCCGGGCGTCCGGAAAAGATCCTCGCGCTTGAGATGGGCGGCAACAACCCGCTGCTGGTCGATCAGGTCGAGGACCTCGACGCGGCCGTCTACACCATCATCCAGTCCGCGTTCATTTCCGCCGGCCAGCGCTGCACCTGCGCGCGCCGTCTGCTGGTGCCGCAGGGCGCCTGGGGCGATGCGCTGCTGGCGCGCCTGGTGGCGGTCAGTTCGACGATCCGGGTCGGCGCCTTCGACGAACAGCCGGCGCCGTTCATGGGCGCGGTGATTTCCCTGGACGCCGCGAAGCAGCTGCTCAAGGCGCAACGCCAGTTGATCGAGCGCGGCGCGGTTTCGCTGTTGAACATGTCGCAGCCGCTGGAAAACGCGGCGCTGCTGACGCCGGGCATCCTCGACGTGAGCGCGGTGGCCGGGCGCGACGACGAGGAACTGTTCGGCCCGCTGCTGCAGGTGATCCGCTACGCCGATTTCGACGCGGCCATCGTCGAGGCCAACGCCACCCGCTACGGGCTCGCCGCCGGGCTGCTGTCGGATTCGGCGGAGCGCTACGCGCAGTTCTGGCTGGAAAGCCGCGCGGGCATCGTCAACTGGAACAAGCAGCTCACCGGCGCCGCCAGCAGCGCACCCTTCGGCGGTGTCGGCGCCTCCGGAAACCATCGCGCCAGCGCCTACTACGCCGCCGACTACTGCGCCTATCCGGTCGCCTCGCTGGAAAGCGAACGTCTCAGCCTGCCCGCCACCCTGACCCCGGGAGTCAGCCTATGACGGCACATGAAATGAACTTCGACGGGCTGGTCGGGCCGACGCACAACTACGGCGGGCTGTCCTACGGCAACGTCGCCTCGCAGAGCAACAGCCAGACCGCTTCCAATCCGAAGGAAGCCGCGCGCCAGGGCCTGGCGAAGATGAAGGCGTTGCTCGATCTGGGCTTCCAGCAGGGCGTACTGGCCCCGCAGGAGCGCCCCGACATCGCCGCGCTGCGCCGCCTGGGCTTCTCCGGCAGCGACGCCCAGGTGGTGGAGAAGGCCGCCCGCGAAGCGCCGTTGCTGCTGGCGGCCTGCAGTTCGGCGTCCAGCATGTGGACGGCCAACGCCGCGACGGTCAGCCCCAGCGCCGACACCGCCGACGGCCGCGTGCACTTCACCGCCGCCAACCTCAACTGCAAGTTCCACCGCAGCATCGAGCACCCGCAGACCAGTCGCGTGCTGGCGGCGATGTTCGCCGATCCGCAGCATTTCGCCCATCACCCGGCGCTGCCGGCCGCGAGCCAGTTCGGCGACGAAGGCGCGGCCAACCACACGCGGTTCTGCCGCGACTACGGCGAGCCCGGCGTGGAGTTCTTCGTCTTCGGCCGCAGCGCCTTCGATGGTCGCTACCCGCAACCCTCGCGCTACCCGGCGCGGCAGACGCTGGAGGCCTCGCAGGCGGTGGCGCGCCTGCACGGGCTGAGCGACGCGGGCGTGGTCTACGCGCAGCAGAACCCGGCGGTGATCGATCAGGGCGTGTTCCACAACGACGTCATCGCGGTGGGCAACGGCGAGGTGCTGTTCCATCACCAGGACGCCTTCCTCGACAGCGAGCGCGTGCTCGCCGAGTTGCACGACAAGCTGGCGCGCCGCGGCGGCCGCCTGCAGGCGATCGGGGTGCCGCGCGATGCGGTGGCCGTGGACGACGCGGTGCGCTCCTACCTGTTCAACAGCCAACTGCTCAGCCGCGCCGATGGCAGCATGCTGCTGGTGGTCCCGGAGGAATGCCGCAGCAACCCGGCGGTGTGGCGTTATCTCGAGGGGCTCGCCGCCAGCGGCGGTCCGATCCGCGAAGTGAAGGCCTTCGACCTCAAGCAGAGCATGCAGAATGGCGGCGGTCCCGCCTGCCTGCGCCTGCGCGTCGCGCTCAACGATGCCGAGCGGGCGGCGGTCAATCCGGGCGTCGTGCTGACGCCGGCGCTGTACCAGGAACTGCTCGCCTGGGTCGATGCCCATTACCGTGATCGCCTTGGCGAAGCCGATCTGGGCGACCCTCAACTGCTGCTGGAATGCCGCACGGCGCTGGACGAGCTGACCCGGATACTTAAACTGGGCTCGGTCTATCCGTTCCAGACCAACTGATTCTCCCGGCCGCGGCTTCCCGCGGCCTCCGCCTTGCCATGCGGGCCGCGCCCGCCATCTGGAGTAACCCATGAGCGACGCCCTTCAATTGATCCTCGAAGACACCGACGGCACCCAACTGGAAACCTCCTGCACGCGTTTCGCCGTGGTCTGGCAGGGCCGCGAGCTGTGGATTCAGCAGAACAACGGGCAGTTGCTGATCGGCGTGGACATCGAGGACGGCGACAGCGAATACGCCAACCTGCTGCTGCGCCCGATGGCCACCAACCTGGTCAGCCTGCAGCTGGAGATGGAGCCGGTGGAAGCCGACGAGGAAGACGACGAACACGTGCACGGCCCGGATTGCGGCCACTGAGCAGCGCGCGACGCGCCAGACAGGGAGTACGCCCATGCTTGCCCTCGGCAAACTGCTTGAACTGACCCTGGTCCGCCGTGAGCCGACCGAGAAGATTCAACTGACGGTAGAGGGCGTTCGCCTGCACTGGCTGACCGAGGGAGTGCTCGAGGTCACTCCGCCCAGCGGCAAGGACGACGGCCTCGACCTGCTGCTCTCGGCGGGCATCCACGGCAACGAAACCGCGCCGATCGAACTGCTCGACCGGCTGCTGCAGGACATCGCCAGCGGCCGTTTGAAGCCCCGCGCGCGCGTGCTGTTCATGTACGGCAACCCGGATGCCATGCGCCGTGGCGAGCGTTACCTGGAGCAGGATCTCAATCGCCTGTTTAACGGCCGCCACGAGGACTCCAGCGGCTTCGAGGCCCTGCGCGCCGCCGAGCTGGAGCGGCTCGCCGCGGCCTTCTTCTCCCGCGCCGGGCGCGAGCGCCTGCACTACGACCTGCACACGGCGATTCGTGGCTCGAAGATCGAGCGTTTCGCGCTCTATCCGTTCGCCAGCGGTCGAGAGCATTCGCGGCGACAACTGGCGCGCCTGAGCGCGGCGGGGATCGACGCCGTGCTGCTGCAGAGCAAACCGGGGATCACCTTCAGCGCCTACACCTACACGCACCTGCAGGCCGAGGCCTTCACCCTGGAACTGGGCAAGGCGCGGCCCTTCGGGCACAACGACGGCGTCGACCTGCACCTGCTGGAGGCGCGCCTGGGCGCCCTCATCGAAGGCCGCGAGGACGCGGCGGACGACAGCCTCGACGATTTGCAGCTGTTCGCCGTCGCCCGCGAGGTGATCAAGCACAGCGATGCGTTCCAGCTTCATCTCGCCGCCGACGTGGAGAACTTCAGCGAACTGCCGCCGGGCTATTTGCTCGCCGAGGACATCGCCGGCAGCCGCTGGCTGGTGGAGGAGGAGGGCGCGCGGATCATCTTCCCCAACCCGAAAGTCGCCAACGGGCTGCGCGCCGGCATCCTGATCGTCCCCACCCAGGCTCCGTCCGGCGCCTGAATCACTCGCGCTGCCTGCACAATGCCGACGGCCGGCGCTATCCTGCGCGCCCGGCTGCCGTTCTGCGGCGGCCCGCCGCACTCACCGGAGCCCGAGAATGTCCCTGATCGACCTGCGTAGCGACACCGTCACCCAGCCCACTGAGGCGATGCGCGAAGCCATGGCCCGCGCGCCGCTGGGCGACGACGTCTACGGCGAGGACCCGACGGTCAACCGTCTCGAGGCCTACCTGGCCGAGCGGCTCGGCTTCGCCGCGGCGCTGTTCGTGCCGACCGGCACCATGAGCAACCTGCTCGGCCTGCTGGCGCACTGCGAACGCGGCGACGAGTACATCGTCGGGCAGCAGGCGCACACCTACAGGTACGAGGGCGGTGGCGCGGCGGTGCTGGGCTCGATCCAGCCGCAGCCGATCGAGATGGAGGCCGACGGTTCACTCGACCTGGCCCGGGTCGCCGCGTACATCAAGGAGGACGACTTCCACTTCGCCCGCACGCGCCTGCTGGCGCTGGAAAACACCATGCAAGGCAAGGTGTTGCCGCTGGACTACTTGGCCCGCGCCCGCAGCTTTACCCGCGAGCACGGCCTCGCTCTGCATCTGGACGGCGCGCGGCTGTTCAACGCGGCGGTCAAGCTGGGCGTCGAGGTGCAGGAGATCGCCCGGCATTTCGATTCCGTCTCAATGTGCCTGTCAAAGGGGCTCGGGGCGCCCATCGGTTCGGTGCTGTGCGGCAGCCAGGCGCTGATCGACAAGGCGCGTCGCTGGCGCAAGATGGTCGGCGGCGGCATGCGCCAGGCCGGCCTGCTGGCGGCGGCGGGGCTGTATGCGCTGGAGCACCAGGTCGAACGTCTGGCCGAGGACCACGCCAATGCGCAGCTTCTTGCCGAACAGCTGCGCGGGCTGGGCTTCGAGGTGGAGCCGGTGCAGACCAACATGGTCTACGTGCAGATGGGCGATCAGGCCGGCGCGCTAAAGGCCCGCGCCGCCGAGCAGGGAATCAAGCTGAGCACCGCGCCGCGCACGCGCCTGGTGACTCACCTGGATTTTCGCGCCGAACACATCCCGCGGGTCCGCGAGCTGTTCGCCGGCTTCCGCTGACCGCCGCGATGCCCCTCGGGGCGTTTCGCCCGATACCCGTATGCCTGTCGCCCCGATAGCGTGAGTCTATTCACAAAGCACTATCGGGCGGGCGCGGGGCCTATATAATGCGGCCCTTTGCCGTTATTTCCTGTCCGGCCGTTTCCCTGGAAAAATCCAATGAAAAGCGCAGAAATCCGTGAAGCCTTCCTCCGCTTCTTCGAAGAGAAGGGGCACACCCGTGTGGCGTCGAGTTCGCTGATTCCGGCGAACGATCCGACCCTGCTGTTCACCAACGCCGGGATGAACCAGTTCAAGGACTGCTTCCTCGGTCTGGAGAAGCGCGCCTACACCCGCGCCACCTCCAGCCAGAAGTGCGTGCGCGCCGGCGGCAAACACAACGACCTGGAAAACGTCGGCTACACCGCGCGTCACCACACCTTCTTCGAGATGCTCGGCAACTTCAGCTTCGGCGACTATTTCAAGCGCGATGCGATCAGCTACGCCTGGGAGTTCCTGACCTCCGAGAAATGGCTGAACCTGCCCAAGGAAAAGCTCTGGGTCACCGTCTACGCCTCGGACGACGAGGCTTTCGACCTCTGGACCAAGGACATCGGTGTCCCGGTCGAGCGCATGGTCCGCATCGGCGACAACAAGGGCGCGCCCTACGCGTCGGACAACTTCTGGGCGATGGGCGACACCGGGCCCTGCGGCCCGTGCACCGAGATCTTCTTCGACCACGGCGCCGACATCTGGGGCGGCCCGCCCGGCTCGCCTGAAGAGGACGGCGACCGCTACATCGAGATCTGGAACAACGTCTTCATGCAGTTCAACCGGACCGCGGACGGCGTGCTGCACCCGTTGCCGGCGCCGTCGGTGGATACCGGCATGGGCCTGGAGCGGATCAGCGCCGTGCTCCAGCACGTGCACTCGAACTACGAGATCGACCTGTTCCAGAACCTGCTGAACGCCTCCGCGCAGGCCATCGGCTGCGCCAACGAAGAGCAGGCCTCGCTGAAGGTGGTCGCCGACCACATCCGTTCCTGCGGCTTCCTCATCGCCGACGGCGTCACGCCCTCCAACGAAGGCCGCGGCTACGTGCTGCGCCGCATCGTTCGCCGCGCCTGCCGTCACGGCAACAAGCTGGGTGCCACCGGCAGCTTCTTCTACCGCATCGTCGCCGCGCTGGTGGCCGAGATGGGCGAGGCCTTCCCCGAGCTGAAACAGCAGCAGGCGCACATCGAGCGCGTGCTGAAAACCGAGGAAGAACAGTTCGCCAAGACCCTCGAGCAGGGCCTGAAGATCCTCGAGCAGGACCTGGCCGACCTGCAGGGCTCGGTGATTTCCGGCGAAATCATCTTCAAGCTGTACGACACCTACGGCTTCCCGATGGACCTCACCGGCGACATCGCCCGTGAGCGCGAGCTGACCCTCGACGAGGAAGGCTTCGAGCGCGAGATGGACGCCCAGCGCAAGCGCGCCCGTGCCTCCAGCGCCTTCGGCATGGACTACAACGCGCTGGTCAAGGTGGAGGGCGAGACGCGCTTCACCGGCTACCTGGGCACCACCGGCGAAGGCAAGGTCCTGGCGCTGTTCAAGGACGGCGCGGCCGTCGAGCAGCTGCACGCGGGCGAGGAGGGCGTGGTCGTGCTCGACCAGACGCCGTTCTACGCCGAGTCCGGCGGGCAGATCGGCGACGCCGGTTTCCTCAGCGGCGAAGGCCTGCGTTTCGACGTGCGCGACACCACCAAGGCTGGCGGCGCGTTCCTTCACCACGGCATCCTCGACAGCGGCTCGCTGAGCGTCGGTGCCAGCGTCGAGGCCACCGTCGACGCCTCGGTGCGCCAGGCCACGGCGCTCAACCACTCGGCGACCCACCTGCTGCACGCGGCGCTGCGCCAGGTGCTCGGCGAGCACGTGTCGCAGAAGGGTTCGCTGGTCGACAGCCAGCGCCTGCGCTTCGACTTCAGTCATTTCGAGGCGATCAAGCCCGAGCAACTGAAAGCGCTGGAAGACATCGTCAACCGCGAGATCCGCGCCAACACTGCGGTCGAGACGCAGGAGACCGACATCGAGACCGCCAAGGCCAAGGGCGCCATGGCGCTGTTCGGCGAGAAGTACGGCGATCGCGTGCGCGTGCTGAGCATGGGCGGCGGTTTCTCCGTCGAGCTGTGCGGTGGCACCCACGTGTCGCGCACCGGCGATATCGGCCTGTTCAAGATCACCAGCGAAGGCGGCACCGCGGCGGGCGTGCGGCGCATCGAAGCGGTAACGGGAGCGGCCGCGTTCGCCTACCTGAATGGCGCCGAGGAGCAGCTCAAGGAAGCTGCCAACCTGGTCAAGGGCAGCCGCGACAACCTGATCGACAAGCTCTCCGGTCTGCTCGAGCGCAATCGCCAGCTGGAGAAGGAACTCGCCCAGCTCAAGGCCAAGGCCGCGAGCAGCGCCGGCGACGACCTGGCTGGGTCGGCGGTGGACGTGAAGGGCGTCAAGGTGCTTTCCGCGCGTCTCGACGGGCTCGACGGCAAGGCGCTGCTGGCGCTGGTCGACCAGTTGAAGAACAAGCTGGGGCGCGCGCTGATCCTGCTCGGCGGCGTGCTCGACGACAAGGTCGTGCTGGTGGCCGGCGTCACCGCCGACCTGACCGGACAACTGAAGGCCGGCGAACTGATGAAGCAGGCCGCCGCGGCGGTCGGCGGCAAGGGCGGCGGTCGCCCGGACATGGCCCAGGGCGGCGGCAGCGAGCCGGCGAAACTCGACGAGGCACTGGCGCTGGCGAAAACCTTCGTCGAACAGAGTCTCTGATGTGACTGCCGGCGCCGATCGGGTATCGGCGCCGTGCAGGCCTTGGCAGTGGTTGGGGTTGTATGTTTAATGGGCGCCCTTCGCGGGCTTAGGCGGCTTTTGAAATGGCTTTGATCGTACAGAAATTTGGGGGCACCTCCGTCGGCACCGTCGAGCGTATCGAGCAGGTGGCCGAGAAGGTCAAGAAATTCCGCGAGAACGGCGACGACATCGTCGTCGTGGTCTCGGCCATGAGCGGTGAAACCAACCGCCTGATCGCGCTGGCGAAGCAGATCGACGAGCAGCCGCACGCACGCGAGCTGGACGTGATGATCTCCACCGGCGAGCAGGTGACCATTGCCCTGCTGGCCATGGCGCTGAACAAGCGCGGTGTGCCGGCGGTGTCCTATACCGGCAACCAGGTGCGCATCCTCACGGACAGCGCCTTCAACAAGGCGCGCATCCTGCAGATCGACGATCGCAAGCTGCGGGCCGAACTGAAGGCCGGCCGCGTGGTGGTGGTCGCCGGTTTCCAGGGCGTCGACGAGCAGGGCAACATCACGACCCTCGGCCGCGGCGGTTCGGACACCACCGGCGTCGCCCTGGCGGCCGCGCTGAAGGCCGACGAGTGCCAGATCTATACCGACGTCGACGGCGTCTACACCACCGACCCGCGCGTGGTGCCGCAGGCCCGCCGAATGGACAAGATCACCTTCGAGGAGATGCTGGAAATGGCCAGCCTCGGTTCCAAGGTGCTGCAGATTCGTTCGGTCGAGTTCGCCGGCAAGTACAACGTCCCGCTGCGCGTCCTGCACAGCTTCCAGGAGGGTCCGGGCACCCTCATTACCCTTGATGAAGAGGAATCCATGGAACAGCCGATCATCTCCGGCATCGCCTTCAACCGCGATGAAGCCAAGCTGACCATCCGTGGCGTGCCGGACAATCCCGGCGTGGCCTTCAAGATTCTCGGCCCGATCAGCGCGGCCAACATCGAAGTGGACATGATCGTGCAGAACGTCGCGCACGATAACACCACCGATTTCACCTTCACCGTGCACCGCAACGACTACCAGAACGCCCATGCCGTGCTGGAAAACACCGCGCGCGAAATCGGCGCCCGGGAAGTGGTCGGCGACGTGAAGATCGCCAAGGTGTCCATCGTCGGCGTCGGCATGCGTTCCCACGCCGGCGTCGCCAGCCGCATGTTCGAATCGCTGGCCAAGGAAAGCATCAACATCCAGATGATCTCGACGTCCGAAATCAAGGTGTCCGTGGTAATCGAGGAGAAGTACCTTGAGCTGGCGGTACGTGCGTTGCACACCGCGTTCGAGCTGGACGCGCCTTCGCGACCCGGCAACGAGGAATAAACCCCCGACAAAGGCGCTATTTCGCGCCTTTTGTCGTAATTGGCTGTGCCGGCGGAACTTTACGTTCCTCGAAGACGGTCAATACTGGGGAGCAAGCCCGGCCGGAAGATTGTGCCGGGCAGTAGTGAATATCTGCAGACACAGTTGTCTTGCTATGAATCCGAAAGGGAGTGAAAGGAATGCTGATTCTGACTCGCCGGGTAGGGGAGACCCTTATGGTAGGTGACGACGTTACAGTCACGGTGTTGGGCGTGAAGGGTAATCAGGTGCGCATCGGTGTGAATGCGCCCAAGGAAGTGGCGGTTCACCGCGAAGAGATTTACCAGCGCATCCAGAAAGAGAAAGATCAAGAACCAAGCCACTAATTTTTCTCAAAATTTTGGCTTTGCAAAGCGGGGGAACATGGGTATCATGGGCCCCGTTGCGGAGAGGTGGCCGAGTGGCCGAAGGCGCTCCCCTGCTAAGGGAGTACACCTCACAAGGGTGTCGGGGGTTCGAATCCCCCCTTCTCCGCCATTGCATTACCTGGGCGTGGTGCGAGTGAGTTGAACGGCAAGGTATTGAAATAGCTGACAACCTACTTGAATCACAGAGCGAGTTCCCTATAATGCGCACCCCATGCACTCATAGCTCAGCTGGATAGAGTACTCGGCTACGAACCGAGCGGTCGGAGGTTCGAATCCTCCTGAGTGCACCAATTTAGAATGGCTTGCAGCGATGCAAGCCATTTTGTTTCAACCAGCGGTGACCTGGTCCATCAAGCGCCACATGCACTCATAGCTCAGCTGGATAGAGTACTCGGCTACGAACCGAGCGGTCGGAGGTTCGAATCCTCCTGAGTGCACCATACAAGGAAGGGCCTGCAGCGATGCAGGCCCTTTTTCTTTGTCAGCGTTTTTTCTTCGCCTTGCTTTTCACGCAACCGGCTTCGTCGAAGGTCACCTGGCGGCTGCGGCCATTGCCGTCCGCCTCGTAGGTGTAGCGTACCTGGCCGTTCTGCGTGCTGACCTTATCCGGGCGGCCGAAGGCGCTTTCGATGTCTTGGCGGCTCATGCCGTCGCGCACTTCCCGGCGGATCGTCGCCTGGCGGCGCTGGCTGGCGTCCAGCAGGTTGCCGCAACCGTCATCCTGGCCTCCGGTCACCACCAGCTCGCGCGGCTTGGCCTGCTTCTTCCCGGACTTGACCCCGGCGTTCTTCTCCGGCGTCGCCATCGGCACCGGCTTGCCGTTGCCCGGGGTCGGGTTCTCGGCCTCTTGCAGCGCCTGCTGCTGGTCGATTGGGCAGCCGCGCTGGCTGAAGGTGACCTTGCCCGCGGCGTCGACGCAGCGGAACACGCTGGCAGCCGTCGCGGCGTGCGGCAGGCCCAGCGCCAGGGCGAAGAGCCCTGCGTATAGCGATCCATGCATGGAAACGTCCTCCTGACGAAACGAGCGCAGTGTAGTTGCTCGCCGCGCGCACGAGGTGTCCCAGCGTCGTTCCATGGCGTCGCACGGCTATTCAGCCTTCGCCGAGATTCGCTTCGCAAACGTTTGTTCTTGGTCGGGTTTTGTCGAGTGCAAAGGCGCCGGGCAGTGGGTATGATTGCCGGCGTCAGCCCCGCCGGGGCTTGTGGAACACCCCCATGGACTTACCCAGTAGTCGCTTAAAAGCCCGTTTCGCCGATCACATGACCGATTGAACCCTTGGCGCGCGCCGCTGCTGGGGGGGGAGTGCGCCATGAACGAAGTAGAAATCAAGAAACCGCAAGAAAGCCTGCAGGATCGCCTGGCGCAGGTGATCGATCTGCTGCACCGGCACAAGCTGGTGGAAGACCTGACGCACCGTCAGGAAGGCATGCACCACGATCGTGTGGAAAACCTGGTGCACCGGCAGAACCTCGCCGAGCTGCAACGCAAGCTCGATGAGCTTCACCCCGCCGACGTCGCCCACATCCTCGAAGCGCTGCCGCTCGACGACCGTCTGACCGTCTGGCAACTGGTCAAGTCCGAGAACGACGGCGACATCCTCCTCGAAGTTTCCGATGCCGTCCGGGAAAACCTGATCGCCGACATGGACGATCACGAGTTGCTCGCCGCGGCCAAGGAGATGGACGCCGACGAACTCGCCGACCTGGCGCCGGAACTGCCGCGCGACGTCGTCCACGAGCTGATGGAAACCCTCGATGCGCAGCAGCGCGAGCGCGTGCGTTCTGCGTTGTCCTACGAGGAGGACCAGGTCGGTGCGTTGATGGACTTCGAGATGGTCACCATCCGCGAGGACGTCAGCCTGGAAGTGGTGTTGCGCTACCTGCGCCGCCTGAAGGAACTGCCGAGCCACACCGACAAACTCTTCGTGGTCGATTACGACGGCGTGCTCAAGGGCGTGCTGCCGGTCAAGCGGCTGCTGGTCAACGACCCGGAGAAACAGGTCGCCGAGGTGATGGCCAACGATCCGGTGAGCTTCCACCCGGATGAGGACGGCTACGACGCCGCCCAGGCTTTCGAGCGCTACGACCTGGTTTCCGCTCCGGTGGTGGACAAGAACGGCAAGCTGATCGGCCGTCTGACCATCGACGAGATGGTCGACCTGATCCGCGAGGAGAGCGAAAGCGAAGTCCTCAGCATGGCCGGTCTGCGCGAGGAGGAAGACATCTTCGCCTCGGTCTGGAAATCGCTGCGCAACCGCTGGTCCTGGCTGGCGATCAACCTGATCACGGCGTTCATCGCGTCGCGGGTGATCGGCCTGTTCGAGGGTTCGATCGAGAAGCTGGTGGCGCTCGCCGCGCTGATGCCGATCGTTGCCGGCATCGGCGGCAACTCGGGCAACCAGACCATCACCATGATCGTCCGCGCGATGGCGCTGGATCAGGTCGGCACCGGCAACACTCAGCGTTTGCTGCGCAAGGAGCTGGCAGTCGCTCTGGTCAACGGGCTGGTCTGGGGCGGGGTGATCGGTGCGGTCGCCTATGCGCTCTACGGCAGCTGGTCGCTGGGCGTGGTGATGACCGCGGCGATGACGCTGAACCTGCTGCTGGCCGCGCTGATGGGCGTGCTGATTCCGATGACCCTGGCGCGGCTGGGCCGCGACCCGGCGATGGGCGCCAGCGTGATGATCACCGCGATGACCGACAGCGGCGGCTTCTTCATCTTCCTCGGCCTGGCGACCCTCTTCCTGCTCTGACCTCCCGCACCTTCAGTCCTGGCATTTGATCCCGGCGAAATCCTCGCGCAGTGCGGCGCCGCGCTTGAGCAGCGTGGCGCGCTGGGTGTCGCTGGCGCTCGCCATCAGGTCGACGAACAGGTCGATCCCGGCCTGTTCGGTGGCCGCGAACGCCTGGCGGTAACTCTCCGTCCATAGCGTTTCACGCTGCTGCAGGAGCACCTTGATCCGTCCGGCGAACTCCGCGCTGTGGCGCTGTTCGAGGGCGATCAGCAGCTCGTTCTGCCAGCGTACGCGGTTTTCCAGCCAGGCCTGGTTCTGCTCGCCCAGCGAACTCGACCACAGCCGTACGCGTTGCCGTTGCACCTCGCTGAGGCGCCCCATCCAGGTTTCCAGGCGTTTGCGCATGCGTTCGGCGCGCTCGTCGATCTGCTCCTGCAGCGGCACGTCCAGGTACTTCTCCCTGCGCTCGCGGCGGTCGTCGGCGAAGGACGTCGCCAGTTCCTCGACTTGCTCGTCGTTCAGGCCGCGCAGCATCTCCACCGTCGACGGGGTGATATCCTCCGCCACCGTGGCCACCGCCTGCTTCGCCTCCGCCAGCCGCGCGCGCAGCTCGGGTTCGCTGACCCGCTGCTCGGCGACCATCGCGTGGACCTTGTCCATCCAGGCGAGATAGCCCGGCAGCTGGGTCCTGCAGTGCCAGCTCAGCTGTTCGCGCAGCTGGCTGTCGAAAGCGCTGCGCTGCTCCGGGGTCATGTCCAGGTAGTCGCTCACCGACCAGGGAATCAGTCGGTCCAGATGGCGGTAGGCGAGGCCGATGCGGGTACAGCTTTGCAGCAGCAGGGCGCTGGCGAGCACCAGCAGGAACGCGTGTCGATAAGCAGGGCGCATGGAGGCAGTCTCTGTCCGTGACACCTCATCAGAGGCGCAAGAGGGTCTCGCAGTTCGCCCGGCGAGCCGACCACTGGCACGAGCGATGCCCGCTGGAGACGGTCAGTTAGGGATGATCACCGTTATCTGGAGCCTATCGATGACCGATTTCACCGCCGACTGGGCGACGATCCGGGACCTGCTGAGAATCGCAAGACGCGACGAAATACTCGGTTTCCACGATGCCAGCGTCGTGGTCGCGGCGCGCATCGGAACCCGCGCCGATGACCCCGAAGTCATCCGGGCGATCCTGGCGGCAGGCGGGGCGCTGGCCAGCAACGGCTTCATCCGCGCCTCGCTGCCGTTCGACGAGGAGGCGTGGATCTTCGCCATCCTGCCACTGGGTTCGCAGTTGCTCGATTGGCTGGACGACGAGGCGCGCTGGCGGCGGTTGCAACCGCTGCTCGACGAAGCGCTCGGCGGCACGAGCGATTCCTACCAGCCGCTGAGCGCGGATACCTTCAGCGATGCACTGGCCCGTGTCGCCGCGCACTGAGCGGCGGCCTACCTCGAGGAACTCCCATGAGCGGACGTAAACCGGCCGAAGCACGGCCAGGGCGCGCATCGCGCGTTGCGCCATGATCGACTGCCTGATCATCGGCGCAGGTCCTGCCGGGCTCACCGCGGCGATCTACCTTGCGCGCTTTCATCGCGACATCCGGCTGGTCGACGGCGGCGCCAGCCGCGCCGAGCTGATCCCGCTGTCGCACAACTATCCGGGTTTTCCCCCCGGCATTTCCGGCATCGACCTGCTGGCCCTTCTCCGCCAGCAGGTCGATGGCTATGGCGCCATCACCCTGCACACCCAGGTACGCAGCCTGCAGCGCCGGGACGACCTGCACTTCGAGGCCGAACTGGACGACGGCAGCCGGTTGCAGGCGCGCAGCGTGCTGCTCGCCACCGGCATCGAGGATGAGCTGCCGCCCGAGCTGGAAGAACCCTACGACGCCATCCGCGCGGCGCGCGTGCGCCTCTGCGCGATCTGCGACGGCTATGAGGTCGATGGCGACGACGTGGCGGTCTATGGCGAGGCGGAATGCGCCATCCGCCACGCGGTGTTCCTGCGCACCTTCACCGACCGGGTGACGGTGATCGCCCACGGCGAAAACGACGCCTGCGCGCAGGCGCTGGAGCTCGCCGGGCACTACGGCATTCGCATGATCGGCGACCGTGTCGATCGCATGCGGATCGAGGACGACAAGGTCATCCTGCTCACCTGCAAGGGCGAGGAGCTGTGCTTCGACATGGTCTATCCCACGCTGGGATCACGGGTGCGCTCGGAGTTGGCGATCAGGCTGGGAGCCGTCTGCGACGAGAGCGGAGCGCTGCGGGTGGACCGCCAGCAATGCACCAGCGTGCCCGGGCTCTATGCCGCCGGCGACGTGGTTTCGGCACTGCACCAGGTGAGCACGGCGACCGGCCAGGCGGCGCAGGCGGCGACGGCGATCCACAACAGCCTCGAGGCCAACCCCTGGAGCCGGCCGGCCTGCGGGCGCGAAGCTACTGGGGATCGACGGGCGTGAGGCTTTCGGGCGGCGGGGTGACCAGCGCGTTGACCAGCGCCAGCGCGCGCTCGAAGGACGGATAGCCGCTTTTCGCCACGTCCAGGTTGGCGTAGTCGGCGCGGTATTCCTCGGCTCGTTCGGGGTCGGCCTCGCTGATCAGGTAGGGCTCGGAGTAGATCTTGTACATCAGCGCGGTGGCGTGCGGATGGCCCTTGGCGACGGCCTTCTCCAGCAGCTTGAGGACTTCGTCCGTCTGCGGGCCGAGACGGATCAGCAGCACGGCCTTGTAGAACGCGGTTTCGCCGGTCTGGTCGTCGCGCGCGGCGCGATCGAGCAGCGCCTCGGCCAGTTCCAGGCTCTCCAGATCGCCGGAGCCGACCAGGATCTTCGCCTGCAGCAGGTCGTTCTGGTAAAGCAGGCGCTCGGTCTGGCAGTCGGAGCGGCTCCACGGGCTGTCGCACATCGACGAGCTGCATCCGGCGAGGCCGAGCGAGGCGGTCAGAACAATCCATTTATTCATTCTTCTTGTGTCCCCATGTGCTGCGTTGACCGCAGGTTCGACTGCGCGAAGGTCATGCGGTTCGCTGTTTCGCCACGCTGGCGCTCTGCGCCGAGGGTTCCAGGACGGGCCTCAGAAACGCTCGTCGGGCTTGAGATAGCGCCATTCCCCCGGCTGCAGTTTAGCCATCGCCACGCGACCGATGCGGATCCGTTTCATCGCCACCACCTGCAGGCCCACCGCCTCGCACAAGTGTCGAATCTGCCCCGGTTGCGGCGCCTTGAGGGCGAAGCGCAGGCGCGTTTCGTTCTGCCAGCTGACCTTCAGCGGCGTTTCCGGCTGGCCCTTGTAGCTTTGCGGGCGGTTCAGGCGCTTCAGGCCGTTCTCGATGATCGTGCCGCTCACCTCGACGATGAATTCCTGCTCAAGCTTGGCGGCGTCTTCCTTCAGCGCCCGCGCAACGCCGTGATTCTGGCTGAAGATCACCAGCCCGCTGGCATCGGTTTCCAGTGGTGTGAGCAGTTCCTGGCGGAGGAAATGCTTCTTCACCGGGCGTTGCCCGGAAGTGTCGTCGGCGGCGTGGTGTTCGGCGCCAAGCAGTTGCTGCACGGAGTTGGCGCCCGAGCCGATGCCGTAACCCGCCGGCTTGTGCAGCAGCAGGGTGGCGAAGCCGATCGGTGCGGCCACGGCGCCGGGCAGCAGTTCGATGCGCTGGGCATCGACCTTGAACTGCGGTTCCTCGACCACGGTGCCGTCCACGCTGACCCAGCCGCCCTCGATATAGAGTTCGGCCTCGCGGCGCGAGCAGGGCAGCAGTTCGGCGAGGCGTTTGGAGAGGCGCACGGGTTCGGTCATGGTCTGGGCTCTGGAGGCGGTGGGGGATTGTAACCGGCTATGTGATTCGTCGCGGAATGCCTGTCGCAGCGGTCAGACTGTTCGCGGGATTTTCATCCAGAGGACCGATCGCATGATGCCAAGAACTCTCCTGCCGTTGTTGTGCGGCGCCGTGCTGTGGGCCACCGAGGCGGCCGCGCAGGCGTCCGAAGGCGGCGAGCTGAGCGTGGTGGAAGTGGTCGGCGGGCTGGAAAACCCCTGGGCGCTGGCCTTCCTTCCCGGCGGCAAGGACATGCTCATCACCGAGCGCAGCGGCAACCTGCGGCTGTTCGGCGAGGCCGGCCTGTCCGCGCCGCTGGGCGGCGTGCCCGAGGTCTTCGCGCGCGGGCAGGGCGGTTTGCTCGACGTGGCGCTGTCGCCGGATTTCGCCCGGGACCGCCTGGTCTACCTGTCCTACGCCGAGGCGGGCGAGGACAAGGCCGGGACGACGGTGGGGCGCGGTCGCCTGGCGAGCGACGGTTCGCGCCTGGAGGACTTCCAGGTGATCTTCCGCCAGCAGCCCAAGCTCTCCACCGGGGAGCACTTCGGATCGCGCCTGGCGTTCGATCGCGACGGCTACCTGTTCATCGCCCTGGGCGAGAACAACCAGCGGTCCACCGCCCAGGACCTCGACAAGCTGCAGGGCAAACTGGTGCGCCTGCACGCGGACGGCAGCGTGCCCCACGACAACCCCTTCGTCGGCCAGGCCGGCGTGCGCGGGGAAATCTGGTCCTACGGGCATCGCAACCAGCAGGGTGCGGCGATCAACCCCTGGAGCGGCGCCCTCTGGACCCACGAGCACGGTCCGCGCGGGGGCGATGAGGTGAACGTCCCGGCCGCCGGCAGGAACTACGGCTGGCCGCTGGCGACGCACGGCATCAACTACAGCCTGCTGCCGATTCCCGAGGCCCGCGGCGAGTTCGTCGAAGGCACCGAGCCGCCGCTGCACGTGTGGGAGAAGTCGCCGGCGATCAGCGGAATGGCCTTCTACGACCACCCGCGCTTCCCCGAATGGCGGCAAAGTCTGTTCATCGGCGCGCTGCGCGGCTATCTGATCCGCCTGCAGCTGGAGGGTGACAAGGTGGTTGGCGAGGAGCGCCTGCTGGAAAACTTCGGCAGCCGCATCCGCGACGTCCGCCAGGGGCCGGATGGCTACCTCTACCTGCTGACCGATGCGTCCGACGGGCAACTGCTGAAGGTCGGCCTGGAATAACGCTACAGCGGGCGCGAAGCCTGGAAGCGCATGGCGCCGTCGCAGCGGGTGTTGAAGCCGGAATAGGCCGAGCACTCGCCGTCGCTCAGGCTGGAGGCGCTGTAGGACAGGTTGAGGTCGAAGCCCAGCCAGGGGCGGCTCAGGTTCACCGACCAGTCGTTGAACACGCGCACGTTGGCGCCGTCGGCCAGTGCCACGGGCGATTGCAGCACATGGTTGCCGTACTTCACGATCACCTGGAAGCCCAGCGATTCCTGCAGGTCGAAGTTGGCCAGCAGGGTGCGGTCCTGACGGCCGGGGTCGAGGCTGAAGGACGCGCCCAGGCGATGGCCGAACACCGTCAGCCCGCCGTAGTACTCCTCGACGTCCATCTGGCCGACGCTCGGGTAGCTGTTGAGCAGGGTGCCCAGTTCGTAGCCGAAGTGATCGTCCACCGGGTGCTTGAAGCCGGCGTAGGTTTCCATTGTCAGCTGCTCGGCTTGCTCCGGGGCGAGGTCCGGCGCCCATTGGCCGAGGTACCAGCCGCTGCTGTGGGTCAGGTCGAAGCCGCCGTGCACCTGGCCGCTGGTCTGCGGCTTGACCAGGCCCTGGGCCATGCTGCGGGTCGGGGCCGAGCCGAGCTTGAGGTCGAAATCGCCGACCTCGCGCTGGATGTTGGTGGTCTGCAACTGCGAGGCACACCCACCCAGACACAGCGCCAGAAAAAGCAAAGATTCACGCATGTCGCGCACTCCTCTTGAATCAAAGGAGTGACTCGTCACGCTGCTCGTGTCAGCGCCCAGCCACCGCAGGAAGAGCCCAGGCTCCGTGTCCACTGATCGGCTGGTGCGGCGCAAAGCCGCATTCCAGACCTCCCCGCGCAACCTTTTAACAGCTATGGGGTCGTCGGCGAACCGCCGTTCGTCAATCCCCCGCTCAAGGGGGAAATTCCAGCCCGCCGGCGGGCGCTGCAGGTAGAATGCGCGGCCTGGCGAATCAAGGCACACGACATGGCACTCATCGGGCGTTTCAATTCTCTTCAGGTGGTCAAGCACACCGACTTCGGGCTCTACCTGGATGGCGGGCCGGACGGCGAGATCCTCCTGCCCAACCGCTACGTTCCCAAGGGCGAGCCGACCGAGATCGGCGACTGGCTGAACGTCTTCGTCTATCTGGACAGCGACGACCGGGTGATCGCCACCACCTTGAAACCCAAGGTGCAGGTGGGTGGTTTCGCCAGCCTCAAGGTGGCGGAAATCAACCGTGTCGGCCTGTTCCTCGACTGGGGCCTGCCCAAGGACCTGCTTCTGCCACACTCGGAAGAAAAGCGGCCGCTGCAGGTCGGCGACTATTGCGTGGTGCACGTTTACCTCGACAAGCGGACCCGGCGCATCACCGCCACCGCGCGCCTGGACCGCTACCTGGACAAGACGCCGCCGCGCTACGCCGTCGGTCAGGCGGTCGACCTGCTGGTCGTCGAAGCCACCGACATGGGCTTCAAGGCGATCATCAACGGCCAGCACTGGGGGCTGATCCACAAGAACGAGGCGTTCAAGTTCCTGCGCAGCGGCATGCAGGAGAAGGGCTTCATCCGCGAGCTGCGCGACGACGGCAAGATCAGCCTGAGCCTCCAGCCGGTGGGCGAGAAGGCCGCCGAAAGCCTTGCCGAGCAGATCCTGCGCCAGTTGCGCGACAACCACGGCGTGCTGCCGCTGAGCGACAAGAGTTCGCCGGAAGAGATCACCCGGCGCTTCAACGTGAGCAAGGGCAACTTCAAGAAGGCCATCGGCGGCCTCTACAAGCAGGGGCTGATCCGCATCCTGGAAGATCGCATCGAACTGCCGTGACGGCGGTTCGATCCCCAGTGTTGCCCGCCCGGGCAGCAACCTTGTTGCCCCCGTCGCGGCCCGCCACTCCGGCCATTCGCCGCCTGCTGGTCCGCGCTCGCCGCTGAGCGCTGCGTCGAACGTCTTCATTTTGTAACGGTCCATTTTTGGCGACCGCGGCTCAGGCACTGGCTTGCGCGGCACGCCCCTGATTGTGGAGCGAAATCGAATGGAGCTAGCCGACCCTTGCATATCGCCGATATGACCATGTTCTACGCGCCCGCCAGCGGTGGCGTGCGCACCTACCTGGAAGCGAAGCACCGCCGCTTGCGCCTTCATCCCGATGTGCAGCACAGCGTGCTGATTCCGGGCCCCGCGTACCAGCAGGCCGATGGCATCTACCAGGTGCCTGCGCCTGCCTTGCCGTTTGGCAAGGGCTACCGTTTCCCGGTGCGCCGCGCGCCCTGGCGCAACCTGCTGCGCACGCTGGGACCGGACCTGATCGAAGTGGGCGATCCGTACATGACCGCCTGGGCGGCGCTGGACGCCGGCCGCCAGCTCGACGTGCCGGTGATCGGCTTCTATCACTCGGACCTGCCGCTGCTGGCCTGCAACCGTCTGGGCCCGTGGATCGGCACCAACATGGAGGCCTACGTCGCGCGTCTCTATCGCAGCTTCGACCGGGTTCTCGCGCCTAGCCAGGTGATGGCCGACAAGCTCAGCCGCCTCGGCGTGCGAGACGTGCACGTGCGCCCGTTGGGGGTCGACCTGCAGACCTTCCGGCCGCAACGCCGTGACGCCAACCTGCGGCGCGAACTGGGCCTGGCCGAGGACACCCGGCTGATGATCTTCGCCGGCCGTGGCTCGCGCGAGAAGAACCTGCCGGTGCTGCTGGAAACCGCGCGCCGCCTGGGCTCGCCTTATCACCTGCTGCTGGTCGGCTCGAACATGCCGCGCCATGTACCGGACAACGTCACGGTGCTGGAAGGCTTCCGTCCGGCCGACGAGGTGGCCCGGCTGATGGCCAGCAGCGACGTGCTGCTGCATGCCGGCGACCAGGAAACCTTCGGCCTGGTGGCGCTCGAGGCGATGGCCAGCGGTATCCCCGTGGTGGCCGTGCGCGCCGGCGCGCTGGCGGAGATCGTCACCTCGCAGGGCGGCCGGCTGTGTGCGCCGAACGACGCCGTCGCGATGGCCAGCAGCGTGCGCGAACTGTTCGAGGACGACGTGCGGCTGCTCGGCGCCCGGGCGCGCCAGCTGGTCGAAACGCAGTATTCCTGGGACACCGTGGTCGCCGGGTTGCTCGCCCATTACCGCGCAGTACTCGGCACCTTTGAATTGCCGATGGCCGCCAATGGCTGAGCGCAGCCTGATGCTGGTGCTGCACGACGTGGCACCGGAAACCTGGCCCGACTACCGGCCCTTCGTCGAGGCGGTGGACGCGCTCGGCCGAACAGCGCTGGGGCCGATTCCGATTACGTGGCTGGTGGTGCCGGACTTCCACCACCGCAATGCCCTCGATGCGCATCCGGAGTTCTGCCGCCTGCTCGACACGCGGCTGGCGCGCGGCGACGAGCTGGCGCTGCACGGTTTCTACCATTGCGACGACGCGCCGAAGCCGCGTACCCCGAAGGACTGGTTCATGCGCCGGGTCTACACCTGGGAAGGCGAATTCTATGCGCTGGATCGGGCCGAGGCGCAGCGGCGCCTGGAGCAGGGCATGGCGCTGTTCCAGCGGAATGCCTGGCCGCTGCACGGTTTCGTCGCGCCGGCCTGGCTGATGAGCCCTGGCACCCGCGAGGCGCTGAGCGCCAGCGGGCTGAGCTATACCAGCGACCCGCAGCACTTCTATCTGCTCCCCGAGCACACCCCAATCGACGCGCCCGGCCTGGTCTGGAGCGCGCGCAGCGCCTGGCGGCGTGGCATGTCGCGGCTGATCAGCGAGCGGGCGCTGCGTGAGCATCGCGAGGCGCCGCTGCTGCGTCTCGGCCTGCATCCGGTGGACATGCGCCACGGCTTTTCCCGCGACTACTGGCTCGACCTGCTGCGCCGGCTGATGGACGAAGGCCGCGTGCCGACCACCAAGATCGATTGGCTGCGAAGCCGGCTTCGAGCGACGAGCGCGGCGGCATGAGTCGCAGCCTTTGGCTGCTGCTCGGCGCGCTGCTGGGCGCGGCGCTGGTGCCGTTGCTGCTCGGCGGCAGCGGCCTGTTCGAGCGCCTGCGGACGTTTCCGGGCGGCACGCTGGCGCTGATGTTCGGCATGATCCTGCTGTGCTGGAACCTCAATGCACTGCGCCTGCGGCTGCTTCTTGGCGATCACCCGATCGGTCATAGCCAGGCGCTGGGCGTGGTGGTCGCCACCGAGTTCGCCATCTGCGCCACCCCCGGCGGTGCCGGCGGCCCGTTGACCATGATGGCGCTGCTGATGCGCCGCGGCGTACGCCCGGCCCAGGGCACGGCGATCTATACCGTGGACCAGTTGAGCGACCTGCTGGTGTTCGTCTGCGCGCTGCTCGGCATCCTGGCCTATGCGCTGTCGCACGCCTTCAACGCTCATGTCGGCTGGCTGCTGGGCAGCAGCGCGGCGCTGCTCGGTGGCGCGCTGCTGGCGCTGGCGTTGCTCGGGCGCTATCACCACGGCGCACTGCGGGGCCTCGGCCGGCTCGCCGGGCGCGTCGGTATCGATGCGCGTCGACGGCTGCACCTGGCGCGCAAGCTGCTGGCGTTTCGCAACGCGCTGCGCGCCAGCCTGCGACGCCCGCCGCGGGTGCTGCTAGGCGTCTTCGCGCTGACCGCCGCGCACTGGCTGCTGCGCTACAGCGTGCTGTACCTGACCCTCGCCGGGCTGGGCCATGCGATTCCCTGGGCCTGGACCTTCCTGGTGCAGATGCTGGCGCTCACCGCCGGTCAGCTGAGCCTGCTGCCCGGCGGAGCAGGGGGCGCCGAACTGGCGTCCGCCGCGTTGCTCGCGCCGATGGTGGGCAAGTCGACCGCGGGCGCCGCGATCCTGATCTGGCGCGCGGTAACCTACTACTTCTATCTGATCGCCGGCGCGCCGGTGTTCCTTCACCTGGCCGGCAGGCCGCTGCTGGAACGCCTGATGCGTTCGCGTTCCTCTTAGAGGAGGCGGTGCCGGTCGTCAGGTTCTTCGAACTCCACGACTGACGCAGCAGTCAGTTTTTATGTACCTACCAACCTGTGGAGTGATGATATGAGCAGCACTACCGACAAGATCAAAGGCAAGACCAACGAAGCCGTGGGCAAGGTCAAGCAAGGTGTAGGCGAGGCGACCGACAACAGCCGGCTGAAAGGCGAAGGCAAGCTGCAGGAAGCCAAAGGCGAAACCCAGACTGCCGTCGGCAAGACCAAAGATGCCGTGAAAAAGGCCGGCAATCTCTGATCGGGCATGCCGAGCACAACGAAGGGCCATCGCAGATGGCCCTTCGCGTTTCTGGCGTTCACAACGGGCGCGTCATCCGAAGACAAGAGGTACGCACGATGAACAACTCTACGCCGCAGCCGATCAACGACAGCGATCCGAAAAAACCATCCACCCACGAGCCGGCCGAAGCGCCAAAGCACGAGAAGGACGAGAAACTCGATAAGGCGCTGGAAGACTCCTTTCCGGCCAGCGACCCGGTTTCACCCTGACCTATGGGCGTATCGATGAAGCTTCCCCGCGCCGAAACGCTGTACTTCGAGGCACCGGAGCTGCGCCCTTCGCCGAAAGCGAGGCCGGTCGCCCATAGCCATGCGTTCCGCTACCGCGGCCATACGGTCATCGTCCATCTCACCGGATACGTCGAGTCGACGCTTCCGCCGCTCTGGGCGATGGGCGTGGAAGTGGTCAAGGGGGCGGACGTCGTCGTCGACCTTCAGCGCGATCCCGAGCAGAGCTTCGTGGATATCGAACAGGCGGGTGTCGCCGGCGTGAAGTGGGGCAAGGCGTTGGTGGACGATCTGTAGCGGAGGGTGGAGCGAGGAGGGTAACGCGGGGGTGACGGCGGGGCCTCGAACGAGGCCCCAGCGAGCAATCCTACTTCTTGCCCAGGCTGATCTGGCGCGAGGAGCCCCATACCTGACCGCTGACGCCTTTGGCCACTTGCTGGATCTCGCCACCGGCTTTGAGGAACGCTTTGACTTGAGCGTCGATGGATTCACGAGTTTCAACAGCGGCTGCATTCTTGGCCTTGCTGGCGGTTACCTTGCTCATGCTGTTCTAAACCTCTTCGATGCGTAGTCGGCCGACCATTGTACACAAAATGAGCAAACTAGGGGCGACTAAATAGCGATTGTTCGATAAGAGGGCTGAAGCACGCTGCGGTTGAATCTCTCCCGGCCGCGAAGGGTCTCATCTTCATCAGCCACCCACATTGGAGACTCACCATGGAACTGCCAGGATTTCACGACCTCGGTACGCTGTTCGAACAACTGGGCCTGGAATCGGATCCGGCCGCCATCGACGCCTTCATCGGCCAGCACGCGCCCCTGCCGGACGACGTGAAGGTCTCGGAGGCGCCGTTCTGGACGGAGAACCAGGGACGCTTGCTGAAGGAACTGCTGTTGGAGGATGCGGAGTGGGCGCCGGTGGTCGACGAGCTCAACGCGCGTCTTCACGAAACCAAGAGCTGATCAGCGCTTGCCCATCGCCCGGCGGGTTCCCCGCGGAGCCGGACCGGGCGTCTTGTCATGGTTGCTGCTGTTGGACTTCTGATACCACGGCTTGTCGTTCCTCGACTTCGCCAGCTCAGCCATCGCGAACGGAAAACCGAAAGCCGGGATCGAACCCGGCTTTCGGCTTTCTGCTGCGGTGATTTCCTCACCTTGCGCCTGCACGCTGTCCTTGGCTTCTTGGGTGGACGTGTCGTCCTGGGGGAGATTGGGCTTGGAAGTCATGGCAGGTCCGCGGGGCGCTGGTAAGGGAAGGACGGGAATCGGCGGCGATTATACCTGAGCCCGGCGCGCTCCTGTGCGCAGGACATCGGTTGCTCAGCGCGGCTGGCGCAGCGGGGTGAGCAGTCCGGAGAGGCCGTTGTGGTCGATCTCCTGCATCAGTTGCAGCAGTCGGCCGATCTCGCCGGGCGGAAAGCCTTCGCGGGCGAACCAGTTCAGGTAGTTACCCGGTAGATCGGCGATCAGCCGGCCCTTGTACTTGCCGTAGGGCATGCTGCGGGTGACCAGCAGCAGGAGGTCTTCGGGTTTCATCGCGGGGCTCGCAGGAAGGAACCGCCGGTTTGCGCCGGCGGTGCGCCGTTCGATCAGTCCTGCTTCTTCAGCAGGTCGGCCAGGCCGGCGAGACCCTTGAAGGTCTGCTTGGGCCCGTTGTCACCGGGCTTGGCTTCGGCGAAGTACTGGTTGTCGGTGTAGCGCGAGTGCTCGTTGTCGTGGCAGTACAGGCACAGCAACTCCCAGTTAGAGCCGTCTTCCGGGTTGTTGTCGTGGTTGTGGTCCTTGTGATGGACCGTCAGTTCGCTCAGCCGCTTGCCGGAGAACTCGCGCGCGCAGCGGCCGCAGACCCACGGATACATCTTCAGCGCTTTCTCGCGGTAGCCCTGCTCGCGCTGGACGTAGGGGACGTGCGGCTTGTTCATCGCGTGCTCCGGCTCACTCGGCCAGGCCGACGTAGACGTTCTGCACGTCATCGTGGCCGTCCAGCGCGTCGAGGAAGGCCTCGACTTCTTCCAGCTCGGCGCCGGACAGGCTCACCGGGTTCTTCGGCCGGTAGCCGAGCTGCGCCGACTGCACCTGGAAGCCGAACTCCGGCAGCGCCTTGCACACGGCGTCCATGTCGGTCGGTTCGCTGAGGAACAGCGTGGCGCCGTCTTCGGCGGGCTCGAAGTCCTGCGCGCCGGCTTCGATGGCGGCCAGCTCAGGGTCGGCATCGGCGGCGCTCGGCGCGGCTTCGATCATGCCCAGATAGTCGAAGTCCCAGGACACCGAGCCGCTGGCGCCGAGTTGGCCCTTGCGGAACAGCACGCGGATTTCCGCCACGGTGCGGTTCACGTTGTCGGTCAGGCACTCGACGATCACCGGTACGCGGTGGGGGGCGAAGCCTTCGTAGGTGGTGCGCTCGAAATGCACGCTTTCGCCGAGCAGCCCGGCGCCTTTCTTGATTGCGCGCTCCAGGGTCTCGCGCGTCATGGAGGCTTTCTTGGCCTGCTCGACGACCATCCGCAGGCGCGGGTTCATGTCCGGATCGGCGCCGTTACGCGCGGCGATCATGATTTCCTTTGCCAGTTTGCCGAAGATACGGCCCTTGGCGTTGGCTGCCGCTTCCTTATGTTTCGCTTTCCACTGTGCGCCCATGACTGGTCTCGTAACTCTGTAAAAAGGAGGTTCACCGCTATCAGGCGCGGATTCTAGCTCGCCCCGGTGCGCGTCGGCACCTGTCGCGGCGGCGGAGGGACAATCGGCGCTGTATGGATGTTTTGCCCGGCGACTGTATCGCGTCGGCCGGGTGGCGGATGGTTTCTAATGGCCGGCCTTGCCCGTGCTGCCTGAGAAGAGTTCTAAATGTCACCGAAAGATCTGCTGCTGGCGCTCGTCGTCATCATCGTCTGGGGCCTCAACTTCGTGGTCATCAAGGTCGGCCTGCACGGCCTGCCGCCCATGCTGCTGGGCGCCTTGCGCTTCATGCTGGCGGCCTTTCCCGCGGTGTTCTTCATCAAGCGGCCGCAGATTCCGTTGCGCTGGCTGCTGGCCTACGGGCTGACGATCTCCCTCGGCCAGTTCGCCTTCCTGTTCTCGGCGATGTACGTCGGCATGCCGGCCGGGCTGGCTTCGCTGGTACTGCAATCGCAGGCGTTCTTCACGCTGTTCTTCGCCGCGCTGTTCCTCAGCGAGCGGATTCGGCCGGCGAACCTGGTCGGTCTGGTGGTGGCCGCCGGCGGGCTGATCCTGATCGGCGCCGAGGGCGATCGCAGCATGACCCTCGCCGGGTTCGTGCTGACCATCGCCGCGGCGTCGATGTGGGCGCTGGGCAATATCGTCACGCGCAAGGTCGGCAAGGTGAACCTGGTCGGCCTGGTGGTCTGGGGCAGCCTGATCCCGCCGCTGCCGTTCTTCGCGCTGTCCTGGATGCTGGAAGGTCCGCAGACCATCGAGACCGCGCTGCGCGGCATCAGCCTGGATTCGATCCTGGCGCTGGTCTACCTGGCGTTCGGCGCCACCATCCTCGGCTACGGCCTGTGGAGCCGGCTGCTGTCGCGCTATCCGACCGGGCAGGTGGCGCCGTTCTCGCTGCTAGTGCCGGTGATCGGCCTGAGTTCCTCGGCTTGGCTGCTCGGCGAGCACCTCAGCGCGGTGCAGGTCGTCGGTGCGGCGGTGGTGATGCTCGGCCTGCTGATCAACGTGTTTGGTGCGCGCCTGATGGGGCTGCTGCGCCCGGCGTCCCGCTAGGCGTTGCCGGCCGATGACCGGGGCGAACGCTGGCGCTCCTCCGGCCTCGAATAAGCGTAGAGGCCACGCCGAACGAGGAGAGCAACATGGACATTGACGACGCACCCGAGCCGGACCCGGACGTTCAGGACCCGAGCATTCCCAAGGCGCCGCCGCGCAAGGAACCGGAAAAGCCGGAGCCCATGGAAGTGGACGAACCCGGCGAATGAACAGCGAACCCGCCCGTTTCCCGGCGGGTTCGTCGTTTCTGCGGGGCGAGTTTCGCGCGCGGCCGGGTATCGAGCGGTTCAGCGGAAGTCGCGGCTGCGCACGTCGAGCCCGGTGAGCAGCGGCGTCAGGTCGATCAGCCGTCGGGCGATCAGGTGGCGCACGCCATTCTGCGACTCCAGCCGGCCGTCCACCTGCATCAACTGCGACCCCACCAGCACCTTGCGCTGGCGTTCCGCGAGGTCGTGCCAGACCACCACGTTGACCATCCCGAACTCGTCCTCGAGGGTGACGAAGACCACGCCGCTGGCGGTCTGCGGGCGCTGGCGACCGATCACCAGGCCGGCGACGCCGATGTGCTTGCCGTGCTCGATGCCCGGCAGTTCGCGCGAGCTGCGGCAGCGCCGGTTGCGCAGCACGCCGCGCAACAGTGACAGCGGGTGCGGGCCAAGGGTGGTGCCGAGGGTGGCGTAATCGGCATGCAGGTCCTCGCCGACGCTGGGCAGCGGCAGGGCCACCTGGATTTCCTCCTGGCTCGGCAGACCGGCGAACAGCGGCGCCTGGTTTTCCACCCCGGCCACCGCCCAGCGCGCGCGGTGACGATGGCCGGCCAGGCCGCGCAGGGCGCCGGCATCGGCCAGGCG
>NZ_DEYR01000043.1:0-20258 GCF_002364635.1 Pseudomonas sp. UBA3153 | reverse complement strand
GGCTTGCCACCGCGCGGCGCACGGCCCGGACGCTCGCTCGGCGCCAGCGGCTTGGCCGACTTGCGCTGCGCGCGGTCGAGCTTCTCGCGCACCTTGCCCTTCATGTCGGGCAGCGAAACCGGCTTCAGGCCGACTTCGGCGCTGAGGATGTCCAGTTCGGCCTGGCCCATCTCGCGCCAGCGCCCCATGGTCAGCTCGGAGGTGAGGAACACCGGGCCGAAGCGCACGCGCTTCAGGCGGCTGACCACCAGCCCCTGCGACTCCCACAGGCGCCGCACTTCGCGGTTGCGGCCTTCCATCACCACGCAGTGATACCAGTGGTTGAAGCCTTCGCCGCCGGGCGCTTCCTGGATGTCGGTGAACTTCGCCGGACCGTCTTCGAGCATCACGCCGGTCTTGAGGTTCTCGATCATTTCCTCGGTGACTTCGCCGCGCACGCGCACCGCATATTCGCGGTCCATCTCGTAGGACGGGTGCATCAGGCGGTTGGCCAGCTCGCCGTCGGTGGTGAACATCAGCAGACCGGTGGTGTTGATGTCCAGGCGGCCGATATTGATCCAGCGTCCGGCCTGCAGGCGCGGCAGGCGGGCGAACACGGTCGGACGGCCTTCCGGGTCATCGCGGGTGCAGACTTCGCCGTCCGGCTTGTTGTAGATGAGCACGCGGCGGACCGCTTCGACGGCCTCCTCGCGCTTGATCAGGCGGCCGTCGAGGGCGATGGCGTCGTGCAGGTCGACGCGCTGGCCGAGGGTCGCCACGCTGGCGTTCACCTTGACCCGTCCCTGGCTGATCCAGGTCTCGATGTCGCGACGCGAGCCGAGGCCCATGCGCGCGAGGACTTTCTGCAGTTTTTCGCCGTGAGCGACGTGCTCGGCGGGTTGCTCATGTTCGGTCATCTGTGCACCTCCCGGTGTGGGCTGTTCCGAATGGGGCGCGAATCATACGCGCTGGACGACCGCGGCGATATGCGCGGCCGATGAAAGTAACGGTCAGGGCTAGGTCAGCGCCATCGCCTCGCGGCTCGCCTGCTCCACCGCCGCCCAGTCGCCGGACTTGATCCAGGCGCTGTCGAGCATCCAGGTGCCGCCGACGCACATCACGTTGGGCAACGCCAGGTAGCTCTTCAGGTTGTCCGGGCTGACGCCACCGGTCGGGCAGAAGCGCACGTTGCCGAACGGGCCGGCGAACGCCTTGAGCGCGGCCACGCCACCCGCGACCTCCGCCGGGAACAGCTTGAAGCGACGGTAGCCCAGGGCATAGCCGAGCATGATGTCGGAGGCGCAGGAGGTGCCCGGCAGCAGCGGCACGTCGAGGTCGCAACCGGCCTGCAGCAGCTCGGCGGTGCAGCCCGGGGTGACGATGAACTGCGCGCCGGCATCGATCGCCTCGGCCAGCATCGCCTTGTCGAGGATGGTCCCGGCGCCGACGCACAGCTCGGGGCGTTCGCGGCGCAACTGGCGGATCGCGGTCAGCCCGTGGACCGAGCGCAGGGTGATTTCCAGCGTGCACAGGCCACCGGCGGCCAGCGCGTCGGCCATCGGCAGGATGTCCTCTTCGCGGGCGATGGTGATCACCGGGAGGATGCGCGCCTTGCGGCAGATGTCGTCAATCAGTTCGATCTTCGCGGCCATGTTCATGGGCAACTCGTCCTCGGCCTCAGGGGCACCAATAGATTTCCAGCGGGGAATGCAGGAACGCGCGGATCGGCATCGCCGCGACGTTCTCTCCGGCCAGGGCCAGGCGCAGGGTTTCCAGCTTCGCCTCGCCCTGGATCGCCAGCAGCGGCAGGCGCGCCGAAGCCAGCACCGGCAGGGTCAGGGTCAGGCGTTCGTGGGGTTCGACCGGGGCCTGCATCGGCAGGCAGCGGCGATGGCCGTCCGCCTCCAGCGCATCGCTCAGGCGCGGGCTGGCGGGGAACAGCGAGGCGGTGTGGCCATCGTCGCCCATGCCCAGCACCAGCACGTCGATCGGCTGGTGCAGCTCGGCCAGCGCGCGGTCGGCGAGCAGCGCCGCGTCCTCGAGGGTCGGCGCCGGGTGATAGAGGCCAAGGAAGCTCGCCGCGGCGGCCGGGCCCTGCAGCAAGTGCCGGCGCACCAGGCCCTCGTTGCTCGCGGCGTGTTCGACGGACACCCAGCGCTCGTCGGCCAGGCCGATCTGGATATTCGCCCAGTCCAGCGGCTCACGGGAGAGCCGCTCAAAGAAGTCGATCGGGCTGCGCCCGCCCGACACCACCAGGCTGGCCTCGCCATAGGTTTCCAGCGCCGAACGCAGCGCGCCGGACACCGCCTGGGCCAGCGCATCGGCCTGGCGTTCGGCGTCGGTGCAACTGTGCGCCATCAGCCCGACCGGTAGTTCCAGTTCATAGATCGCCATACCAGGACCTCCCGTCGCGGGTTATCAGTGCAATCGAGGCGGCCGGTCCCCAGGAGCCCGCCGAGTAGCGCTTCGGCGTTTCGCCCAGGGCGTTCCAGCCCGCCATCAGCCGGTCGCACCAGAGCCAGGCGGCCTCGACCTCGTCCTTACGCACGAACAGCGACTGATTGCCCTGCATGACCTCCAGGAGCAGGCGCTCGTACGCATCGGGGACCCGGGCGTTCTTGTAGGCATCGGAGAAATTCAGCTGCAACGGGCCGCTGCGCAGGTGCATGCCCAGCCCCGGTTCCTTGGTCATCACCTGCAGCGAGATGCCCTCGTCCGGTTGCAGGCGCAGGATCAGTCGGTTGCTGACCTGCGAGCGCTGCTCCGGGGCGAAGATGTAGAACGGCGGCTCTTTGAAGTGAATGACGATCTGCGACATCTTCTGCGCCATTCGCTTGCCGGTTCGCAGGTAGAACGGCACGCCGGACCAGCGCCAGTTGCGGATGTCCGCGCGCAGGGCGACGAAGGTCTCGGTGTTGCTCTCGACATTGGCGCCCTCCTCGTCCAGGTAGCCGGGCACCGTCTTGCCGTTGATGTTGCCGGCGCTGTACTGGCCGCGCACCAGATGACGACTCAACTCGTCGACGCTGAACGGCGCAAGGGCCTTGAGCACCTTGACCTTCTCGTCGCGGATGCTGTCGGCGGAGAGGTCCGCCGGCGGGTCCATGGCGATCAGGCAGAGCAGTTGCAGCAGGTGGTTCTGGATCATGTCGCGCAGCTGGCCAGCCTGGTCGAAATAGCCCCAGCGGCCCTCGATGCCGACCGTTTCGGCCACGGTGATCTCAACGTGGGAGATGTGGTTGTGGTCCCACTGGGTCTCAAACAGGCTGTTGGCGAAGCGCAGAGCGATGAGGTTCTGCACCGTCTCCTTACCCAGGTAGTGATCGATCCGGTAGATGCTGGTTTCCGGGAAATACCGGGCCACCGCATCGTTGACCAGCCGCGAGGACGCCAGGTCGTGGCCGATGGGCTTTTCCAGCACCACGCGGGTGCGCTCGGCGAGGCCGTGGGCGGCGAGGTTCTCGCAGATCGCGCCGTACACCGAGGCCGGCGTGGCGAAATAGGCCACCACGGGCTGCCGGGTACTGGCCCGGGCGCCGAGCGCGGCGTAGTCGTCGGTTTTCTTGAAGTCCATCGTCAGGTAGCTCATGCGCGCCATGAAGCGGCGCATGCAGTCTTCCTCGATGCCCGACTCGCCCACGTAGCGGCGCAGCGTCTGCTCGATGAAATCCAGGTGCTCCTGCGGATCGCGCGGCTCGCGGGCCAGGGCGAAGATCACCGTGTCCTCATGCAGCAGGCCGGCGTGATCCAGATGATAAAGCGCGGGGAAGAGCTTGCGCAGGGCGAGGTCGCCGAGCGCACCGAACAATGCGAACGTGCAGGGAGTGACGTTGATTCCGGGCATGGGTCGATTCTTCAGTCAGCGAAACGGTTGGAAAATGCCACACGGCCGATGCACAGAGCGGATCGACCGCCGGCGATTTCCACGGTTAACGGCAGGATAGGCCACCCAGCCGCCTTTGCGCCAAGCGAGAAACCCGCCACGGGCAAGGGATTCATGCCGGCCTCAGACATCGTCGGCGAGCCCGCTGATCATCGGCGACTCGCCCGCGAGGCTGCGCTGCAGGGCCAGTCCGGCGCCCAGCAGGCCCGGCTGTTCGGCGGTAACCAGCCACACCGGGATGTGCATCAGGTAGCCGCTCATCTCGCCTTTTGCCTGGAAGGCGGCGAGAAAACCGCTGGCGACGAGGAAATCGGCGAAGCGCGGCAGCATGCCTCCGGCGAGATAGACGCCGCCGCGCGCACCGAGGGTCAGCGCCGCATTGCCGGCGACGCGCCCCAGCCAGGTGCAGAACTGCTCCAGCACGGCGATCGCCTGGGCGTCGCCCTGCAGCGCCGCCTGGGTCACCTCGGCGGCGCTGTCGAAACGCAGGGTCTTGCCGTCCAGCGCGCAGCTCGCGCGGTACAGGCTGACCAGCCCGGAGCCGCTGAGCAGGTTTTCCGCGCTGACGTGGCCGAGCTGGCGGTGCAGATAACTCCACAGGTCGGCCTCGCGCTCGCTGCCGATCGGCAGGTCGACATGGCCGCCCTCACCCGCGAGCGCATGCCAGCCGCCGCGCGTGTCCGGCAGCAGCGTGCCGACGCCCAGGCCGGTGCCGGGCCCGAGCACCAGGCGCGGACAGTCCGCCACCACCACCCCGGGGCGCACGTCGAGCAATTCGTCGTTGCGCAGGCAGGTGACGCCCAGCGCCATGGCGCTGAAGTCGTTGATCAGCAGCAGGTCGCTCAGCCCGAGGTCGCGGCGGAACGCGGTGCGACTGATCACCCAATGGTTGTTGGTGAAACGGAACTCGTCGCCGCTGACCGGCCCGGCGCAGGCCAGGCACACGCGATCCAGCTCGCCGGCGTGCGGGCCAAGGGTATCCAGGTAGCTGCGGATGGCCTGTTCGGGGCCGGCGAACGCGGCGGTAGAGAGAACCCGTACGTGCTCGAGTTGCCCATCGCGCCACAGCGCGAGCCGGGCATTGGTGCCGCCGATGTCGCCGACCAGCGACAACCTCACCGGAGTGCTTCCAGTTCGGCGGTGAAGGCGCTGGCGCCCTGCTCTGCCGAGCTGAAGGCGGCGCGCATGAAGCCGAACAGCTCGCGACCGCAGCCAACCCCGGTATCCGCCGGCTGCCGGGCGCGCTCGCGGGCTTCCAGCTCGGCGGCATCGACGCGCACCAGCAGCTCGCCGCGCGTTCCGTCGACCCGGATCACGTCACCGTTGCGCACGTAGGCCAGCGGCCCGCCGTCCTTCGCCTCGGGGCAGACGTGGATCGCCGCCGGCACCTTGCCCGACGCGCCGGACATGCGCCCGTCGGTGACCAGCGCCACCTTGAAGCCGCGATCCTGCAGCACGCCGAGGAACGGCGTGAGCTTGTGCAGCTCGGGCATGCCGTTCGCCTTCGGCCCCTGGAAACGCACCACGGCGACGAAATCGCGCTCCAGCTCGCCGGCCTTGAAGGCGGCGGCCAGTTCCAGCTGATCGGCGAACACCAGCGCCGGCGCCTCGATCACCTGATGCTCGGGCGCCACCGCGGAGACCTTCATCACCCCGCGCCCGAGGTTGCCCTCCATCAGGCGCAGGCCGCCTTCGGCATCGAAGGGGCGTTCGACCGGGCGCAGGATGTTCTCGTCCAGGCTCTGCCGCGGGCCCTCGCGCCAGGACAGGCGCTCGCCATCGAGGAAGGGTTCCTGCAGGTAACGGCGCAGGCCGTGGCCGACCACGGTGTTGACGTCCTCGTGCAGCAGGCCGGCATCGAGCAGGCTGCGGACGATGAAATTGACCCCGCCGGCGGCGTGGAAGTGGTTCACGTCGGCCTTGCCATTGGGATAGACATGGGCCAGCGTCGGCACCACCTCGGACAGCTCGGCCATGTCCTGCCAGGTCAGCAGGATGCCGGCGGCGCGGGCGAAGGCCGGGATGTGCAGCGTGTGATTGGTCGAACCGCCGGTGGCGTTCAGCGCGACCACCGAGTTGACGATGGACTTCTCGTCGACGATCTCGCAGAGCGGCATGAACTGACCGCCCTGGCGGGTCATCCGGGTGACCTGGCGCGCCGCCTCGCGGGTCAGCTCGTCGCGCAACGGCGTGTACGGGTTGACGAAGGACGAACCGGGCAGTTGCAGGCCCATCACTTCCATCACCACCTGGTTGGTGTTGGCGGTGCCGTAGAAGGTGCAGGTGCCGGGGCTGTGGTAGGACTTCATCTCCGATTCCAGCAGCTGCTCGCGGGTCGCCTTGCCTTCGGCGAACAGCTGGCGGACCTCGGCTTTTTCCTTGTTGGAAATCCCCGACGGCATCGGCCCGCCCGGCACGAAGACGAACGGCAGGTAGCCGAAGCGTAGCGCGCCGATCATCAGGCCGGGAATGATCTTGTCGCAGATGCCCAGGCACAGCGCCGCGTCGAACATGTTGTGCGACAGCGCCACGGCGGTGGACATGGCGATCACCTCGCGGCTGGCCAGGCTCAGCTCCATCCCCGCCTCGCCCTGGGTGACGCCGTCGCACATCGCCGGCACGCCGCCGGCGAACTGGCCCACCGAGCCGATCTCGCGCAGCGCCTGCTTGATGATCGCCGGGAAGTGCTCGTAGGGCTGATGCGCCGAGAGCATGTCGTTGTAAGCGGAAACGATGGCGACGTTGGCCGCGTTCATCAGGCGCAGGCTCTGCTTGTCATCGCTGCCGCAGCCAGCCACGCCGTGGGCGAAGTTGGCGCACTGCAACTGGCCGCGCTGCGGGCCCTGGCTGGCGGCGGCGCCCATCTGTGCCAGGTAACGCTCGCGGGTGGGACGGCTGCGCTCGATCAGCCGATCGGTTACCGCTTGGACTCGGGGATGCATGTCTGGCTCCTGGCTTATCAACGGTTCCTGCGAACTTATGCCACGCGGGGCCTGTTCGTACAGACCGGGTGTCGCGACGGGACGTTCAATGCGCCGCGACGGGCGTGGAAGGGCCGCCGCAGCGGGCGAACCTCGACGCTAGACGCGTCTCCCGTCGGCGCGGGTCAGCGCTTCTGCTTGCGCCGCCCCGTCGCCGCCAGTGCCAGCAGACGCATCTCGGAGAGAGCCAGCACGCTGCGCTGCTCGGGCTTGTCCAGGCGTTTCCAGGCCTTGATCTCGTCGCGCGTGCGGCCGCAACCACGGCAGACGTCGGCGTCGAACTCGCAGACCTTGATGCAGGGGTTCTTCATGCACGCGTCCTCGACGGCGACGGCCGGTTTCGCGGCGCGCGGCGTCAGTGCAGGGTATCGGGATCGGCCTCGACGTCATCGGCCTCGATGTCGCCGGCCTCCTCGGCCAGCGGCAGATCGTCGAAGTCTGTCTTCAGGCCCTGTTCCAGCGTGTCGAGTTCCGCCAGCAGGCTGCGGAAACTGGTTCCCTCGCGGGCCGGCGCGTCCTCTCCGAGCTCGCTGGCGTCGGCGCGCGCCTGCAGGCCGTCGGGCACCGGCGCGTCTTCCTCATCCACCAGAGGCGCGGGCTCCAGCTCGCGCAGCACGGCCAGCGGCGGCAGTTCGTCGAGGCTCTTCAGGTTGAAATGGTCGAGGAAGCCGCGCGTGGTGGCGAACATCGCCGGCCGACCGGGTACGTCGCGATGGCCAACCACCCTCACCCATTCGCGCTCCAGCAGGGTCTTGACGATCTGGCTGTTGACGGCGACGCCCCGGATGTCCTCGATCTCGCCGCGGGTGATGGGCTGGCGATAGGCGATCAGCGCCAGGGTCTCCAGCAGCGCCCGCGAATAGCGCTGCGGGCGCTCTTCCCAGAGCCGTCCGACCCAGGGTGCGAAGCGTTCGCGCACCTGCAGGCGATAACCGCTGGCGACTTCCTTCAGCTCGAACGCGCGGCCGCTGCAGGACTTCTCCAGCACCTTGAGCGCGGCCTTGAGCTGCGCGGGCGTGGGCCGCTCGATTTCCTCGAAGAGCTCGCCGAGGCGCTCCAGCGACAGCGGCTTGCCCGAGGCGAGCAGGTAGGCTTCGAGCAGCGAAGCGAGGTCTTTCGGATCGGAGAGGTTCACTGCAGGACCACCTGGGTGGGTTCTTCGCCGCGCAGGCGTACGTGGATGGGCGCGAACGGTTCGTTCTGCACCAGCTCGACCAGCGATTCCTTGATCAGCTCGAGCACCGCCATGAAGGTCACTACGACGCCGAGACGACCCTCCTCGGCGCTGAACAGCGCGACGAAGGCCACGAAACCGCCGCCCTTCAGGCGCTCCAGCACCTCGCTCATGCGCTCGCGGGTGGACAGCGCCTCACGGGTCACCTGGTGGCTCTCGAACATGTCGGCGCGGCGCAGCACCTCGGCCATCGACAACAGCAGCTCCTCCAGCGAGACCTCGGGCAGCAGCTTGCGCGCCCTGGCCTCCGGGGCGTCCAGGCGCGGCACGCTGATGTCGCGCCCCAGGCGCGGCAGGCGGTCGACGTTTTCCGCCGCGGCCTTGAAGCGCTCGTATTCCTGCAGGCGGCGGATCAGCTCGGCGCGCGGATCGTCTTCCTCGTCCTCGGCGATCGCCGAGCGCGGCAGCAGCATGCGCGACTTGATCTCGGCGAGCATCGCGGCCATCACCAGGTACTCCGCGGCCAACTCCAGGCGCACACTCTTCATCAGCTCGACGTAGCCCATGTACTGGCGGGTGATTTCGGCCACGGGAATGTCGAGGATGTCGATGTTCTGCTTGCGGATCAGGTAGAGCAGCAGGTCGAGCGGGCCCTCGAAGGCTTCGAGGAAGACCTCCAGCGCGTCCGGTGGGATGTACAGGTCCTGCGGCAGCTCGGTGACGGCCTCGCCGTAGACCAGCGCCAGGCGAAGCTGCTCGGGCTCCAGTGCGCTGGCCTCGAGCACGGGTTCGTCCTGCATGCTCATCTCCGCCGGGTACGCCTCACTGGCCGTCCATGAACGGCGCGGGGTCGCCGCAACCGACGCGGATCACCTGCGGTTCGCCCTCGGACAGGTTGACCACGGTGGACACCGCGGTGCCGCCGTAGCCCCCGTCGATGATCAGGTCGACGTGATGCTCCAGGGCCTGGCGCATCTCGTAGGGGTCCTCCATCGCCTCGCTCTGCCCGGGGAGGATCAGGCTCACGCTCATCAGCGGCTCGCCGAGTTCCTCGAGCAACGCCTGGGCGATCGGGTGGCTGGGCACGCGCAGGCCAATGGTGCGCCGCTTGGGATGCAGCAGCATGCGCGGCACCTCGCGGGTGGCGCTGAGGATGAAGGTGTAAGGCCCCGGCGTGTGCATCTTCAGCAGGCGGAAGGCGCCGGTATCGACCTTGGCGAACAGGCCGAGCTGCGAGAGATCGCGGCAGACCAGGGTGAAGTTGTGCTTGTCGTCCAACTGGCGCAGGCGGCGAATTCGCTCCACCGCGTTCTTGTCGCCGATGTGGCAACCCAGCGCGTAGGAGGAGTCGGTCGGATAGACGATCACCCCGCCGCCGCGGACGATCTCCACCGCCTGCTTGATCAGGCGCGGCTGCGGATTTTCCGGATGGATCTGGAAGAACTGACTCATGATTGCTCCCTGCTCATTGAGCGACGACATGGGGCGTGCTCGCTGGCGCTTGCTGGAATCGCGCCCACAAGGGCGACAGGTCGTCCGGCAACGGGCGGTACATGCCCAGCTCGGACCAGTCGCCCGGCGCGTGGAAATCGCTGCCGATGCTGGCCATCAGCCCGAACTCGCGGACCAGGATCGCCAGCGAACCGACCTGCTCGGCCGGCTGCATGCCGTTGACCACTTCCAGGCCGTGCCCGCCGGCCTGGACGAAATCGATGATCAGCCGACGCCGCTTGCTGCGCGTCAGGCTGTATTGCATCGGGTGCGCCAGGCTGATCCAGGCGCCGGCCGAGCGCAGCGTCGCCACCGTCTGCTCCAGGGTCGGCCAGTGCTGTTTGACGTCGCCGAGCTTGCCGGAGCCGAGCCACTTGCGGAAGGCCTCGGCATGGTCGCGAACGTACTTGCCGCGGGTGAGGAATTCCGCGAAGTGCGGCCGCGCCGGCGCGTTGCCGCTGTCGCCCAGCTCCTGCTGGATCGCCCGCGCGCCCTCGAACGCGCCGGGCATGCCCTTGGCCTCGAGGCGCCGGCCGATTTCCTCGGCGCGCAGCCAGCGCCCGGCATGCAGCTCGGCGATGGCCTGCTGCAACTGCGGCGCGTCGGCGGCGAAGGCGTAGCCCAGCACATGGATGGTCGCGCCGCCCCAGGTGCAGGACAGTTCGATGCCGTTGATCAGCTGGATGCCCAGCCCGGCCGCCGCCAGGCGCGCCTCCGGCAACCCTTCGAGGGTGTCGTGATCGGTCAGCGCAAGCATGCCGATGCCGCGCGCATGGGCGCGCTCGACCACCACGGAGGGCGCCAGTACGCCATCCGATGCGGTGCTGTGGCAGTGCAGGTCGACCTTCATATTTAAGGCTCTGGGCGAAGTTTCGCCGTCATTGATGTTTGCTATTATGCCGCCACATCCCGCTCTCTGGCTGCGCCCGTGAAACAATTCATCGACTTCATCCCGCTGCTGCTGTTCTTCATCGTCTACAAAATGGAACCCCGCGTAGTCGAACTGGCCGGACACAGCCTCAGCGTCGGCGGCATCTTCAGCGCCACCGCGGTGCTGATCGTCGCCTCGGTGGTGGTATACGGGACGCTCTTCGCGCTGCAGCGCAAGCTGGAAAAGGGCCAGTGGCTGACCTTGATCGCCTGCCTGGTATTCGGCAGTCTGACCCTGGCCTTCCACAGCGAAACCTTCCTCAAGTGGAAAGCGCCGGTGGTCAACTGGTTGTTCGCAGTGGCCTTCGCCGGCAGCCACTTCATCGGCGACAAGCCGCTGATCCAGCGCGTCATGGGGCATGCCATGGAGCTGCCACAGACGATCTGGAACCGCCTGAACGTCGCCTGGGTGGTGTTCTTCCTGTTCTGCGGCTGCGCCAACCTGTTCGTCGCCTTCACCTTCCAGAGCATCTGGGTCGACTTCAAGGTATTCGGCAGCCTCGCCATGACGGTACTTTTCCTGATCGGCCAGGGTCTCTATCTGGCGCGCCACCTGCACGACACCTCCCCTGAAAAAACCAAGGACTGACATGCTCTACGCCATCATCGCCACAGACGTCGCCGACTCCCTGGAAAAACGCCTGGCCGCCCGTCCGGAGCACATCGCCCGCCTGGAGCAGCTGAAGACCGAGGGACGCCTGGTCCTCGCCGGCCCGCACCCGGCCGTCGACAGCAACGATCCAGGCTTGGCCGGTTTCAGCGGCAGCCTGATCGTCGCCGAGTTCGACTCCCTCGAAGCCGCGCTGAGCTGGGCCGAGGCCGATCCGTACCGCGCCGCCGGCGTTTACGGCGGGGTGATCGTCAAGCCGTTCAAACGCGTCCTGCCCTGATTCGCCCCGTCGCACGCCTGCCTGGAAAAGGAAATCCGATGCGCCCACTCACCTACCTGTTCTTCGCCGCGGCGCTCGTCGCCCTTCCGGTGCACGCTCAGCAGAACGACGAAGCGGCGGCGCGGCTCGATGAGCTGGAACAACGTCTGGCGGTGAGCGAGGCACAGCGCAGTGAGCTGACCGAGCAATTGCAGCGGGCCACGCCACCCGAAGCCGGGCGCCAGATGCAACGGCTGCGCGAGGAAAACCGCCGCCTGCTGCAGGATCTGGAACAGGCCCGCAGCGCCAAGCCCCAGCCGCTGCTCAGCGAGCAGCAGCTGTGGTTCGTCATCGGTGGCGGGGTTGCCCTGATCGCGTTCTTCTTCGGCTCGCTGCTGCGCGGCAACCGCAGCGCGCGTCGGCAATGGACCAACTGAAGCGCCATGAGTGAACTGCTGCTGATCGACGACGACGAGGAACTCTGCGAGTTGCTGGTCAGTTGGCTAAGCCAGGAAGGCTTCCAGGTGCTCGCCTGCCGCGACGGCAACAGCGCCCGCGCGGCGCTCGCCCAGCACGCGCCCTCGGCGGTGGTGCTGGATGTGATGCTGCCCGACGGCAGCGGCCTGGAATTGCTGCGCCAGTTGCGTGGCAACCACCCGGACCTGCCGGTGCTGATGCTCTCCGCCCGCGGCGAACCGCTGGACCGCATCCTCGGCCTGGAACTGGGCGCCGACGACTACCTGGCCAAGCCCTGCGATCCACGCGAACTCACCGCACGCCTGCGCGCCGTGCTGCGCCGCAGCCAGCCGGTCAGCGGCGGCAGCCACCTGCAACTGGACGACCTGAGCTTCAGTCCGGTGCGTGGCGTGGTCAGCATCGGCGACCACGAGATCAGCCTGACCGTTTCCGAAAGCCGCCTGCTCGAAGCGCTGCTGCGCCAGCCGGGTGAACCGCTGGACAAGCAGGAACTGGCGCAACTGGCCCTCGGCCGCAAGCTCACCCTCTACGACCGCAGCCTGGACATGCACGTCAGCAACCTGCGCAAGAAGATCGGCCCGCACCCCGACGGACGCCCGCGCATTCTCGCGCTGCGCAGCCGCGGCTATTACTACAGCGCCTGACTGCGGCGACGATACACAGCGTTTACCAAGCCTTTACCCTCGCCTGACCGCCCTTGACCTTGCCGTCCGTAGACTGGGCACATCGGCAATCAGCCGGTTCAGACAAGGAGAAAACTCATGCGCAAGACACTCATCGCTCTCACGCTCGCCGCCGCCCTGCCCGCCACCGCGGTGTTCGCCGCGCCGGAAAAAGGCGGCCCCGACGTTCCGCCGCACATGCAGGGCGACCACGGCTGCGGTCCGAAGGACGGACCGCGTGGCGAACACGGGCCGTTCGGCGACCTGGATCTGACCAGGGAACAACGCCAGCAGGTCGGCAGGCTGATGGGCGATCAGATGGAGAGCCGTCGCGAACTCACCCGCAAGTACCTCGACAAGCTTCCGGCCGCCGACAAGAAGGCCATGGAAGACGAACTCGAGGCCGCCCGTGCGAAGAACGACAGCGCCATCCGCGCCCTGCTGACTCCGGAGCAGCAGAAGCGCTTCGACGAGAAGCAGAAAGAGATGGAAGAACGTCGCGCCGAACACGCCGAGTTCGAAGTCTGGAAAGCCGAGAAGGCGGCGAAGGCCAAGAATTGAGCAAAACCGCGTAGCACGCGCCCGTCAGGCTGGACCTGGCGGGCTTTTTTGCCATTAATGATCAAGGAATTGCCGTGCGTTCACTGTTCTGGCGCATCCTCGCCAGCTTCTGGCTGGCCATTGCCCTGGTGGCAGGCCTTTCCCTGTTGCTGGGGCATGCACTGAACCAGGACTCCTGGATTCTCAACCGGCATCCGGGGGTCAAGGATCTCGCCGAACGCTGGACGCAGGTCTACGAAACGGACGGGGAAGAAGCCGCGCAGAGCTTTCTGGAGCGTCATCGCCAGCGCTATCACATCGATGTGCAGGTGCTCGGCGACAACGGCCTGGCGGTCATCAAGGGCACCTTCCCGCCGCGGGCCGCGGCCTTCGAGGCCCGCCAGCACGGCGCCGGCGATCCGCGAGGCGATGATCGCGGCCTGCCCTGGCGGCGCCTGACCACCGACTACACCAGCCCGACCAGCGACGAAACCTACCTGTTCATCTACCGCATCCCGCGCCCGGAACTGGATGCCTGGCACCGCGACAGCCTGCTCTGGCCGCTCAGCGCGCTGGGCATCGCGCTGGTGGTGCTGACCCTGTTCAGCCTGCTGCTGACCCTCTCGATCACCCGTCCGCTGACACGCCTGCGCGGCGCCGTGCACGACCTCGGGCAGACCGCCTACCAGCAGAACAGCCTCGCGCAACTGGCCGCGCGGCGCGACGAGCTCGGCGTGCTGGCCAGCGACTTCAACCGCATGGGTTCGCGCCTGCAGGGCATGATCGGCAGCCAGCGGCAGTTGCTGCGCGACGTCTCCCACGAGCTGCGCTCGCCGCTGGCGCGCCTGCGGATCGCCCTGGCGCTGGCCGAACGGGCGACGCCGGAGGAGCGCGAGGCGCTGTGGCCGCGGCTGGCCAAGGACTGCGACCGCCTCGAAGCGCTGATCGCCGAGATCCTCGCGCTGGCGCGGCTGGATGCCGATCCGGGTCCGGTGCAACAGGTGGACCTTGCCGGCATCCTCGAGGGCGTTCGCGAGAACGCCAGTGTCGGCAACGCCGAGCAGCGCATCGAGATCGACATCGAGCCGGGCATCGCGCTGTTCGGTTGGCCGGACATGATCGATCGCGCGCTGGACAACCTGCTGCGCAACGCGCTGCGCTTCAACCCGGCCGATCAGCCGATCGAGATTCGCGCAGCGCGCCAGGGCGAGACGCTGCTGATCAGCGTGCGCGATCACGGTCCCGGCGTGGAGGCGCAACACCTGAACCAGTTGGGCGAGCCGTTCTTCCGCGCGCCGGGCCAGGCGGCGGCAGGGCATGGACTCGGCCTCGCCATTGCGCGGCGCGCCGCCGAGCGCCACGGCGGCACTCTGCAGCTGGCCAACCATCCGCAGGGGGGCTTCGTCGCCAGCCTGGAGCTGCCGCTCAAGGCTTGAGCGGGGACTAGCCCCGCCAGGTGGTCACGAAGTCCGCGGGATCGAGCGCCGGCGGCGTGCGCAGCTCGCCGCTGGGCGTGCCCATATAGAGGAAACCGACGATTTCCTCGTTCTTCGCCAGGCCCAGGCCGGCCTCGACGCGGGCATCGTAGGACAGCTCGCCGCTGCGCCAGACCGCGCCGACGCCCTGCGCGTAGGCAGCCAGCAGCATGCCGTGCGCCGCACAGCCGGCCGCCAGCCGCTGCTCCTGCGCCGGGACCTTCGGATGCGCCTGCACGCAGGCGATCACCACCACCAGCAGCGGCGCACGCAACGGCATCGCGCGGGCCTTGGTCAGCGCCTTTTCCAGCACCGCCGGCTCGGCGTCCGCCTGTTTCTCGGCGACCGCGCGGGCGAACAGCTCGCCAAGCGCCTCGCGCGCCTCGCCTTCCACAGTGAGGAAACGCCACGGGCGCAGCTGGCCGTGATCCGGCGCGCGCAAGGCCGCACGGAAAATCGTCTCGCGCTGCGCCGCGTCCGGCGCGGGCTCTTCCAGCCGGGTCACGGAAACACGCTTGAGCAGAGCGTCCAGAGCCTCCATCGGGCCACCTCCTGAATATTGAAATGAGCGGCCATTCTAGAGGGCGCCGGCCGGCCGCGGGCAAATGCCGTGACCATGGCGCCTCCCGAATCGCTCCCCGGCGCCCCCTGCGAGTGGCGAATGGCGGCGGTTTACAGCGCCGGACGCGCGGGTAGAATGGCGCCCCTTGCCCTCCAGACCCGAGTCGTTTCCATGGCCCTGCCGACCCTGCGCATGATCGGTTTCATTCTCGGCATCTTCCTCATCACCCTGGCGATCGGCATGGTCGTGCCGATGCTGACGCTCTTCTCGTACGACCGCAGCGACGACCTGCAGTCGTTTTTCTGGGCCAGCCTGATCACCTTCGCCACCGGCCTGCTGCTGGTGCTGCCAGGGCGCCCGGAGAACGTTCAGCTACGCCCGCGCGACATGTATTTCCTGACCACCTGCAGCTGGCTGACGGTGTGCTGCTTCGCCGCCCTGCCGCTGTTCTTCATCCAGCACATCAGCTACACCGACGCCTTCTTCGAGAGCATGTCGGGCATCACCACGACCGGTTCGACGGTACTCAGCGGGCTGGACGGCATGTCGCCGGGCATCCTCATCTGGCGCTCGCTGCTGCATTGGCTGGGCGGCATCGGCTTCATCGGCATGGCGGTGGCGATCCTGCCGCTGCTACGCGTCGGCGGCATGCGCCTGTTCCAGACCGAGTCCTCGGACTGGTCGGAGAAAGTCATGCCGCGCTCGCACATGGCGGCCAAGTACATCCTCTGCATCTATATCGGCTTCACCCTGTTCGGTGCGCTGGCCTTCCGCCTGGCCGGAATGAGTGGCTTCGACGCGATCAACCATGCCATGTCGGCGATCTCCACCGGTGGTTTCTCCACCTCCGACCAGTCGCTGGCAAAGTGGCAGCAGCCTGCGGTGCACTGGGTCGCGGTGGTGGTCATGCTGCTCGGCAGCATGCCCTTCACCCTGTATGTCGCCACTCTGCGCGGCAATCGCATGGCGTTGCTGCGCGATCATCAGGTTCGCGGACTGCTCAGCTTCCTGCTGGCCATCTCGCTGGTGGTCAGCCTCTGGTACTGGATGCGCTCGGGGCTCTCCTGGCTGGACAGCTTCCGTATCGTCACGCTCAACATCGTTTCGGTAGTAACCACCACGGGCTTCGCGCTCGGTGACTATTCGCTGTGGGGCAGCTTCTCCGTGATGCTGTTCTTCTATCTCACCTTCATCGGCGGCTGCTCGGGGTCCACCGCCGGCGGCCTGAAAGTGTTCCGCTTCCAGGTGTCCTGGGTTCTGCTGCGCGCCAACCTGCAGCAACTGGTGCACCCGCGCGCGGTGATCCGGCAGCAGTACAACGGCCATCCGCTCGACGAGGAAATCGTTCGTTCGATCCTCACCTTCTCGTTCTTCTTCACCTTTACCATCGCGCTGATCGCCCTCGGGCTGACCTTCATCGGCCTGGACTGGATCACAGCACTCACGGGCGCGGCCACTGCGGTATGCAACGTCGGCCCCGGAATGGGCCACATCATCGGCCCGGCCGGCAACTTCTCCAGCCTGCCGGACGCGGCGAAATGGATGCTGTCCTTCGGCATGCTGCTCGGCCGTCTGGAGATCATCACCGTGCTGGTGCTGCTGACACCGGCGTTCTGGCGGCACTGACCGCGCCCGGCCGGATCAGCGGCTGTCCAGCGCGGCGCGATACTCCCCCGGCGTGCTGCCGAACCAGCGGCGGAAGGCGCGGAAGAAGTTGCTCGGGTCGGCGAAGCCCAGCAGGTAGGCGATTTCCAGCAGGGTTAGATTGGGTTGCGCCAGGTACTGCTCCGCGAGTTCGCGACGGGTGTCGTCGAGCAGTTGCTGGAAGCTGGTGTGTTCGTCCTGCAGGCGTCTCTGCAAGGTTCGCTCGGACAGGTGCAGCGCCTGCGCCACGCTATCGCGACGCGGCTCGCCCTGCGGCAGCAGGCGACAGAGCACCTGGCGGGCCTGGTGGGCGACCCGGCTGCCGGAGAAGCGCGCCAGGTACTCGCCGGCGAAGCGGTCGTGCAACTGCGCCAGCGACTCGTTGGCCGACGGCAGCGGCGCCTCGAGATCGGCGAGTTCGAACAGCAGCCCGTAGTGTTCGGCATCGAACTGCAGCGGCGCCTGGAACACCTGGCGGTAAGGCTCCGGATCGTCCGGCGGCGGGCCCTGCAGCCACACCTGCAAGGCTTTGAGCGGCGTTCCGCTGATCCAGCGGCAGAAGGCCAGGGTGCACGCCAGGGAGGCTTCGGCGCTCTGCCGGGCGGGCGGCAGACGGTCGCCATGGATCGCCAGCGTCAGCGCGCCGCCCTCGGGCAGCATGCGCAGGTTCAGGTCGGCGCCCTCGGCGATGATTCGCTGGTAACGCACCAGACGGGTCAGGCCCTCCCGCAGGGTGCGGCTGGACATCAGCGCGTAACCGACCACGTGCAGCGACGCGGGCCGCACCACGCGGGCCATGTTCAGGCCGATGGCCGGGTTGCCGGACAGCTCCACGGCGCGGTGCCAGAGCCGGGTCATGCCGTCCTGCGGGAAACGCGCCTCCGCATCGCCCAGCGCGGCGTAGTCCATGCCCAGCTCGAGGAACAGCGCGCGACAGTCGACGCCGCCCATTTCCAGGCCCTGGACGATGCTCTGCGCCCAGCTCGATGAAGTTGTCCGTGGTTCGCTCATGGCGTCTTCTTGTTGTCGGATCAGGGCCTGCGGCGCCGTGTCGCAAGGATACTAGACTGGCCCCCATTGTCACTGGCCCGCGCGGCCGTCCGATCTAGACTTTGGGAACACAATGACAGGAGGTGCGAGATGAGTACGCAAACCGCCGAACGCTTCAGCCGCTTCGCCGACTTCTACCCCTATTACCTGGCGGAGCACAGCAATCCGGTGTGCCGTCGGCTGCATTACGCCGGCAGCCTGCTGGTGCTCGGCATCCTGGCCTACGCACTGGTCAGCCAGCAGTGGATCTGGCTTCTGGCCCTGCCGATGGCGGGCTACGGGTTCGCCTGGGTAGGCCACTTCATCTTCGAGAAGAACCGCCCAGCGACCTTCCAGTATCCGCTCTACAGCTTGATGGGCGACTGGGTGATGCTCAGGGACGCCTTCACCGGACGCATTCCCTTCTAACGGTTTCCTGACGTTTTCCGCCGCAACGACGGCGGAACGTCGACGAGCCGCACATCCCACCCGCTTTCTGCCTGATTCCCGCGTCATCCGGCGGCCGTGATTGGCTGCTGGACGGTGCTTCGCTATGATCCCGCCGTCGGGGCGCTGGTCGGCCTCATGGACTGAACAGACGTACGTGGCCACGGTGCCCATCGCCTCACCAGGGATCGTTCCAATCAGATGAAGTCTTTCCCCGCGACCCCGCTAGACGGGCTGCCGACGCCGCCGATCCGCGAATACTACCTGCGCGTGCTGGCGTACATCGCCACCGCCGCGGCCATTGCGGCGGGCACCTACGTCAATCACTTCGGCCACGACATTCTCTGGCTGGTGCCCTACGCCCTGCTCTATCCGCACCTGGCCTATCAGCTCGGACGGCGCTTCAAGACCAGTCACGCGCGAAGCGTCGACCTCGCCCTGCTCGCCATCGATGCCCTGCACGCGGGCGCGGCGGTCGCGCTGATGAGCTTCTCGGTGGTGCCGAGCCTGATGAACCTGCTGATGATCGGCTTCAGCGCACTGGTGGTCGGCGGCCTGCTCTACCTGGGCCTCGGCCTGCTGATGGCGCTCGGCGGCGTGCTGCTCTGCAGCGCCCTGGTCGGGCCGCGGCTGGCCTTCGCCACGCCGCCGCTGGTGGCCCTGGTGAGCATCCTCTTCAGCTCGCTGTTCATCTGCATCAGCGCCTACTTCGCCCACCAGCAGGGCCTGCGCCTGGCCCAGGTGCGCAACGAGATCCGCCGCGAGCAGGAAAAAGCCGCGCGCCTGGCCCACGGGCTGGCCAAGTACCTGTCCCCGCAGGTCTGGGAGTCGATCTTCAAGGGCAAGAAGAGCGTGCGCCTGGAAACCCAGCGCAAGCGCCTCTCGGTGTTCTTCTCCGACATCAAGGGCTTCACCGAGCTGTCCGAGGAGCTGGAAGCCGAGTCGCTGACCGACCTGCTCAACACCTACCTCAACGAGATGTCGAAGATCGCCCTGAAACACGGCGGCACCATCGACAAGTTCGTCGGCGACAGCGTGATGGTGTTCTTCGGCGACCCGGCGACCCAGGGCGCGAAAAAGGATGCGCTGGCCGCCGTGTCGATGGCCATCGCCATGCGCAAGCACATGAAGGTGCTGCGCCAGCAGTGGCGCGCCCAGGGCATCACCAAGCCGCTGGAAATCCGCATGGGCCTGAACACCGGCTACTGCACGGTGGGCAACTTCGGCGCCGACACGCGCATGGACTACACCATCATCGGCCGCGAAGTGAACCTCGCCAGCCGCCTGGAAAGCGCCAGCGAAGCCGGCGAGATCCTGATTTCCCACGAGACCTATTCGCTGGTGAAGGACGTGATCATGTGCCGCGACAAGGGCCAGATCGCCGTGAAGGGTTTCAGCCGTCCCGTGCAGATCTACCAGGTGGTGGATTTCCGCCGCGACCTCGGCGCCAGCTCCAGCTACATCGAGCACGAATTGCCCGGCTTCTCCATGTACCTCGATACCAACGGCATCCAGAACTTCGACAAGGATCGTGTGGTGGAGGCGCTGCAACAGGCGGCCGAGAAGCTCAAGGACAAGGTGATTCTCTAACCCGCCTTTCCTTTTCCATCTCGACGGCCGTTCTGGGTAGACTGCGGCGATCCGCCGAGGAAACCGCGATGCCATCAATCCTGACCCTGCGCCACTACAGCCACGAACTGGTCGCCCACAGCCATGCCCACGCGCAGCTGGTGTTCGGCCTGTCCGGGCGCCTGGATTTCGAGGTTGCCGGGCGCGGTAGCCAGGTGATCCAGCAGACCCTCGCGGTGGTGCCCGAGGACGAACACCACGCCTGCGGCAGCCCGTACGGCAGCCGTTGCCTGGTGCTCGACGTGCCGTCCCCCGACTGGCTGCGCAGCCGGCTGGGCACGCATGCCGACACCTGCGCGCGGATTCTCGAACGCCCCGGCGCGCTGCAACTGAATGCGCCACAGAGCCAGCTGGTCGGCTGGCTCGCGGCGAGTCCGATCAACGACGCGGTGATCGCCGAACAGGGCGCCGCGCTGCTGCTCGCCAGCCTCGCCAGCGCCGCTCCCGCCGACGCACGCGCCCAGCGCCTGCCGCTAGATCGGAAGA